>QHOW01000219.1 GCA_003219435.1 Verrucomicrobiota bacterium
CACGAGGTGATGAATTCGATCCTGACGGCGGAACCGCCGCCGCTCACGAATTACGTCGCGCAGATTCCGGGCGAGCTTCAGCAGATTGTGAGCACGGCGCTGTGCAAAGAGCGCGAGCAACGGTATCAGAGCGCCCACGAGCTGCTTGAGGGTCTCAAAAGTCTCCGGCGCGAAATGGAATTCAAAGATAAGTTGGAACGCTCCACCGTGGCTCCTTCATGGCTGTGTTGGACGCGATCGCCCGCTGCTCTGGCGGTCGTAACAGCAATAGCTGCTCTGGCGCTGGCGGTTCCGTTCTACTGGCATCGCAATGTTACGACGAGCCCACCATCCGATAAAAGCATCGCCGTGCTGCCCTTTGAGAATTTCAGTGACAACAAAGAAAACTCCTACTTCGCCGCCGGGATTCAAGACGACGTGCTGACGAGCCTCGCGCAGATTCACGATTTGAAAGTAATCAGCCGCACGAGCGTGATGGCTTACCAAAAACGCGGCGGGCGCAATATGCGTGAGATCAGCCAGGCGCTGGGCGTGGCGAATGTTCTTGAAGGGAGCGTCCGCCGCATGGGCGACCGCGTGCTCGTCAACGTCCAGCTGATCGACGCCCGCAACGACCGCCACATCTGGGCGGAGCGTTACGACCGCGCCGTCGCCGATTCGATTGGCCTTCAGGGCGAGCTGGCCACACAGATCGCGACCGCGCTGAAAGCGAAACTCGCTCCGGAAGAAAAGGCGCGTCTCGATGCCAGACCCACTACTAACTCGGAGGCCTACATGCTGTACCTTACGGGGCTTGGGACTGCAGATGATATCGAGGCGGAGCAGGTCTACATGCAAGCCATCGCGCTTGATCCAGGGTTTGCCCTGGCTTACGCGCGAGCTTCCATGCGCAATAGCGGGATTGCCGGCGATGACCGGGCGCGTAAGGCGAGAGCGCGCGCCCAGGCGGAGGAAGCTCTCCGCTTATCGCCAACCTTGGGCGAAGCGCATATGGCTTTAGGTCTTTGCCTCTATGTAGGGGCGAAGAATTACGATGCAGCTCTTAAGGAGTTCGAGGTCGCCGCGGCGACTTCCCCCAATAACGCCGAGATCTACTCTTACGTTGCTGGCATCTATCGCCGGCAGGGGCGCTGGCACGAATCGGTTGCAAGCTTCCAACGCGCCATGTCCCTCGATCCTCGCAACAGAGGCAGCGCTTTCCAAGCCGGAAACAATCACCTTTTCATGCGTGACTGGCCTGCCGCTGCCGCCGATTACAATCGCGCGCTGGAGATCTCGCCGGATTTCCTGCGCCCCAAGATTGGCCTTGCCTACCTCGAAGTGTTTCGTAACGGCAATCCCGCTGCCGCCAGAAAAATTTTGGAAAACATTCCCGCCGCCAGTGATCGCAACGGACTGTTGGCTGCGGCGCGCTGGGACCTGGCCATGCTGGAGCGGGATTATGCCACCGCGGAAAGGATTGTGGCCGATTCTCCATTAGAAGATTTTCGAGACTTACCGAAAACATATTATCAGGGCCGCATCGCCCTTGCTCGTGGCGACATCGAATCGGCCCAGCGCTATTTTGCCGCGACGAGGCCGGATGCCGAAAAGCGGGTGCGCGACAATCCCGACGCGGCAGAGCGCCGTGCCCAACTCGCATTACTCTATGCCTACATGCAGAGGAAGGAGGATGCCATTCGAGAAAGTCGTCGAGCCATCGAACTCGAGCCAGAAAGCCAAAACGCATTTCATGGCACCCTTTGGGCGGCCAATCTGGCGCTGGTTTATGCACTCTTTGACGAGCCGGACCAGGCGATCACGCTCATCGAACGTCTTCTTTCCACTCCGGGCGCAGTCCAGTACCCGGATTTTCCGAATAACATCACGTTGGCTGATCTTCGTCTGCGGTGGGAATGGGATTCGCTGAGAAGTGATCCGCGCTTCCAGAAAATTCTCGCCGGACCGGAGCCTAAGACGGTTTACTAGAGCCATCTTATAAATCGTTCCGGCGTTGGGGCAGTCTGTGCGGCCCTCGTCCGGGATCCCTTGGCACTCGTGTCGCCGCGGCGACCGAGCTTGCGAATTTTGAATCACAAGCGTGGAAGCTTGCTGCTTTACTCAAACACGTGGAGCCAATAGCCGCTCGACAAAGGATAAGATTTGGCGAACGATTGGAAGATTGAAAATACAGGAGGAAACATGAACACAGAGGAAGTCGGTACAAGATTGGTTGAACTTTGCCGCAACGGCAAATGGATGAAGGCAGTCGATGAACTCTATGACAAAGATATTGTGAGCGTAGAGGCGCATGAGATGGAAAACATGCCGGCGGAAATGCGCGGCATCGATCAGGTGCGCGGTAAAACCGTATGGTGGGAGAACAACATGGAAGTGCACAGCGCGAAAGTCGGAGGACCGTTCGTCGCCGGCGACAAGTTTGTCGTGCAGTTCGATATCGATGTCAGCGAGAAAGCCTCCGGGAAGCGAATGCAGATGTCCGAGGTAGGAATCTATACTGTCAAAGACGGGAAGGTCGCGCGCGAGGAATTTCTGCCGCTTGCTCAAAAGAAAGAGTAAGCGCACAACGAGTTGCCAGAGGCAGAGCCGGAGGGTCGCATCGGAGATTAGCCGGTGTTAACCGCCGGTACCAAAGGCACCAAAGTCATCAGCCCTGGAGGGGCTGTGGAATTCCGTTCACACAACCGTGGGACAGCGAATTTCCGACGCCCCTGATCGGGGCTCAATCCCACCATTGTTCCGCTTTCCGGAGGTTCGCATCACCGGCTAGTTTCCGATTATCCTTGCGCGATTAGGCTTGGAGTGATTATCGGTTGATTGCGCGACGAGGCCGGGCTCGATATGCTCGCGCCCATGTCCGCAAAGACGGAATCAGACGCTGAAGCCAAAAAATCCCCGAGCATCATGCGCGCTGAATTCCCGCTGCTTATTGCACTGGGCACGCTGGTGATCTTTTTCGGAAGTGGAAACCGGCTGGTGGAAGACATCAGCAATCCACTTTTGCTGGTAATTATTCTTTTCTGGCTGTTCGCGACTATTCTTTGGTCTGCAATTTCCGTTACGCAGCATGCTGATTGCCTTGCCATTAAATTCGGCGAGCCTTGCGGGACCCTGATTCTGACGCTGTCGGCAATCGCAGTCGAGGTGACGATGATTTCCATGGCGATGCTGCATGGGGCCAATAATCCGACACTCGCGCGAGACGCGATGTTTGCCGTTGTTATGATCGCGCTCGGTGGTTTCGTAGGTTTGTCGCTGTTGCTGGGTGGATTGCGTTACCGCGAGCAATATTACAATCTCCAGGGCGTCAATTCCTATCTCAACGTCATCATGGCGCTGGCGGTGCTTGGATTAGTCTTGCCGAATTTTACGACTTCTACGAGCGGACCCACATTTTCCACGGAGCAGGCAATCTTCCTCGCCGTAACGTCACTCTCGCTTTACGCGATTTTCTTGCTCATCCAGACTGTGCGCCATCGCCAGTATTTCATCGAATCCAGGGACGCAGCAGTGGCGGCGAGTTCTGCTAATCATCCAGTCCACATGCGCTCAACGGCTTTTCATGCTGCGATGCTACTCCTTTACCTGATTACCGTTATTTTACTGGCGGAAAAGTTCGCTGTTCCATTGGATAACAGTATTGAGCAATTTCACATGCCGCAGGCATTTGGCGGCGCGATCATCGCCGCGTTAGTACTCTCCCCGGAAGGATTGGGCGCCATCCACGCCAGCGTGCGCAATCAACTGCAGCGTTCAGTAAACATTCTGCTCGGTTCCGTACTCGCGACCATTGGACTAACGATTCCAGCCGTGTTGACGATCAGCTTGATCACGAAGCGACCGATTGTACTCGGGGTGCAAGGCGGCAACCTTCCTTTGCTCATATTAACATTGGCCGTGAGCGTGGTCACGTTTACGAGTCGCAAAACAAATGTCCTACAGGGCTGCATCCACTTGCTGCTCTTCGCCGTATTCTTGCTGCTGATATTTTCGCCCTGAATTTGTTGGCTCATGACAACGGAGCGCGATTACGTCCTTGGCACGCACGACGAGGAGTTGGCAAGACTCGGGTTGCAGCATCGCGTTTGGCGTTCGGTGGTTTTGGATTGCTGGCAACGAGCCGGTATCACCGTGGGCAAACGCGTGCTCGATATCGGCGCTGGCCCGGGCTATGCCGCTGTCGATCTTGCCGAGATCGTCGGACCGACGGGTGAAGTGATCGCGATCGAGCGTTCGAAAAACTTCGTCGACGCGATGGAAGACGCGTGTCGTGTGCGTTCGCTCACGAACGTCAAGATTCACGAACTGGATTTGATGGCCGATGAATTGCCGAAAGGAGATTACGACTTCTCGTGGTGCCGATGGGTCGTTTCATTCGTCAACGATCCCGCGCTATTAATCAAGAAACTCGCCGACGTGATGCAAAAGAGCAGCGTGGCTATTTTCCATGAATACGGCCATTACGAGACCTGGCATTTTTTGCCGCGCCTGGCGAATCAGGAACGGTTTCGGGAACACGTGATCGCAACGTGGCGTGAATCGGGCGGTGAACCCGATGGTGCGGCTCGATTGCCGACTCTGCTAGCCGCGAACGGCTTTTTCATTCGCTCGGTTACACCCCACATATTTTGCCTACGCCCGGCAGATTACATGTGGCAATGGCCGGCGACGTTTATCGAAATTTATCTTCCCCGTCTGATTGAGATGGGACGAATCGATCAAAAATTCGCTGACACGCTGCGCGCTGATCTGGCTCGCACGGAAGCGGGCCCAAATTCGTTAATGATCACTCCGCTGGTGCTGGAAATCGTTGCCGAAAAGCTGTAGCCGCGTCGCTCTGTTGACACGTTTTCTTCCTGCTTCGGTGTTTTAACTCGCGGTTCCCGCGAGCCCAAGCCGCTCGGCATCTGACTTAAGCGCGTCGATGACTTCGGCAATCACGTTGTCGAGCGGCATGCCCAGTTCGGCCGCGCCGCGGACGATGTCGTCGCGATTGACGGCGCGCGCGAATGCTTTGTCTTTCATCTTCTTTTTCACAGCTCGAGCATCGACATCATGAATGCTCTTTGTCGGGCGAACCAACGCCACAGCGATGATGAAGCTGCTTAGTTCATCGACGGCGTAGAGTGTTTTTTCGAGCGGCGTTTCCCGCGAAATATTCGCGTAATCGGCATGCGAAAGAATCGCACGGCAAAGTTCTTCACTCCAGCCGTTCTCACGCAGCCACGAAACGCCGACGAACGGATGACCTTCGGTCGCGCTGCGTTCCAGATTTGGATGGCGCCCGTAATCCATGTCGTGGAGCAGGCCAACCGCCTCCCAAAGATCGACATCGTCAGCCGCCCCGCTAAGCGGGGCGAAATGCTTCATCGAATCAGCGACCGCATAGCAATGTTTCCTCAAACTTTCGGACTGGACCCATTCGTGCAGGACATTTAATGCGCGAGAAGCGAGCGTTTCACTCATGATACGATTTGCGGCTTGGGCCGGTGTTTTAACATCGAGCAACGGAACGCCCGTCACCTATATTGGAACCGATTTAGAATCACTCAATCCCCAGATTTTTTGCGCCAAGACGTGGCGACGGTAGAAGCGGTTTCAAAAATCGACTTGTAGGGCGTTTGGATCCTTCGCTCCCGCTTACTCGGCCTCCGGCCAGCCCGTCTGTCGCTCGACGCCGCTTGCCAACGCCGGACATCAGGCGCTCTATCGAGAGAACAGCGAGAAGCAATGGGGCTGGGAATAGTGTAGCGTCATGCCTTCTCACGATCCCTTGGAGTCCTCATCGGAAATCGGACATCGGTCGCTTTGTTCAGCGACGGCGAGCCAAGGGAGGAAGCCAGTAATTTGGTAGGGCGCGACCGCCGGGCGCGCCCAGGGCAGGTTG
>QHOW01000220.1 GCA_003219435.1 Verrucomicrobiota bacterium
CGGAGCGAATTTCGTTATTTGACTTCTCCGCTCCGAAATGTTTGGATTTCAAACGAGGGACTTAACCAAAGGGAGAAATAAATGAAAAAGTTACTGTTAGCTGTGCTCGGTGCCGTCGCGATCGCGTCAGGTGCTTTTGCCGGCACTGAAACTTACTATGGCAAGGAGATGAAGCCACTGCCTTGTCCGGAGTGGTATGCAGACCGAGAGTTTAACGTCGGAATTTGGGGCACGTACGTTTTTACAGGGACCGATTGGGTAAACGATCGTTACCTTGAGACCGATCATGCTTGGGGCGGTGGTCTCGACCTCAAATACTTTTTCTGCCGTTACCTGGGTGTGGGGATTGAAGGCTGGGCAGTCGATGCAAGGCAGGCGCATGAAGACGTCTTTATCGATTTCAGTGAGGACATTTTTGAGCGCAGGATTCGCCACGAGAACAACACGATCGGCTCGGTCCTGGGTACTTTGACGCTGCGTTATCCGATCCCCTGCACCCGTTTTGCGCCATACATCTTCGCTGGCGGCGGTACGATCTTTGGCGGCGGCCAGAGGACATCTTTTGTGCTAACCACTGACGTCGAAGAAGGCGAGGAAAACGACGTTGTCGTTACACGCCGTACCGGCTCCGAGACAGCGGCAATTGGCCAAGTCGGCGGCGGAATCGAAGTCCGCTTCACCCCGCATATCGGCTGGGTCAGTGATTTCAGCTGGAACTTCGTTGACGGTCCGAACAACAACTTCGGTATGGCGCGCACCGGCGTGAATTTCGCCTTTTAACGGATACACAATCTCATTCGCCGACGGCGTTCGGATCTTCCGAACGCCGCTTTTGTTTCCCGAGATTCATTTCCAACGAACGCAGTGTTAGAAGCTTTCTTTGATGGACGAATTGGGGTTTGCGAACGCTTGCATGCGCACGAAATTATGGTGATGTCGTTCGTCGAAACCTTGGACAATTTGGCTCTGAGGAAATCGGAGTTGGTTCAGCGCTTCGAGCACCTAATCGCCTCAAAATCGGATCAGGAACTCGAGGCAATAGCGCAAACTTCGCGCTCGCTGACATTGCAAAACTTTGGACGCACGATGCGCCTGTTTGCCCCGCTGTATCTCTCCAACGAATGCATCAACAATTGCCGGTATTGCGGTTTCTCACGCGACAATCCAATTCTTCGCGTCACGCTCGATGTGGACGAAGTCGTTGCCGAAGCGCAGCATCTGGCTCGTCAAGGATTTCGCCAGATTCTTCTAGTCGCGGGCGAGCAGCCCAAATTTGTGAGCCGCGACTATCTTGCTGAATGCGTGCGTGCACTCGCTCCCGATTTTTCATCAATTTCCATCGAGGTTGGCCCGGTGAAAACGGAGGATTACGTATCGATTGTCGAGGCCGGCGCGGAAGGGCTCGTCGTTTATCAGGAGACCTACAATCGCGGCATCTATGCCGAAATGCATACGGCCGGGCCAAAACGCGACTTTAATTTTCGACTCGATTGCGCCGAGCGCGGTTACGCGGCCGGTTTTCGCCGGCTCGGCATTGGCGCCCTCATTGGTTTATCCCGCTGGCAGGATGAAGTAGTCGCGGTCGCAGCGCACTTGGAATACTTATTTAAACACTGCTGGCAGGCGCAAATCAGCGTGAGTCTGCCACGGTTGCGTCCGGCGGCCGGCGGATTTCGTCCGCTCTTCTCGATGACCGACCGCGAGCTGGTGAAACTGGTTTGTGCGTTGCGAATCACTTTCCCGCAGCTCGGCATCGTGCTAAGCACGCGCGAGCGCGCATCACTACGCGACTCGCTGATTTCCCTCGGAGTAACTATGATGAGCGCGGGAAGTCACACCGAGCCGGGTGGTTACACCCGTCAAGGCCGCGAACATCTCCATCGCACCGTGCGCGGTCGCATTGTCGCGCCCGAATACGAAGACGGAGAAGATCAGCTTGCCACCGGCCAATTTGAGATCAGCGACGAACGTTCTCCCGCCGAAATCGCCGCAGTCCTTCGCCGTCGCGGATTGGAACCGGTGTGGAAAGATTGGGACCAGGCCCTGTGCGGCGCATGAGAGAAGCATCAAACCTTGGAGAGCGCGGACATGTCCGCGCTTTTGAAAGCGGCGACATGTCGCCGCACTCCAAAAATCCGACCGTGAAACCGATTCGTGTTTATTGGTGTTCATTCGAGGTCATTTCTGACCAGTGATGACGATTTCACTCAATGGCGAAACTGTCGATGCGCGCGAAGTCAAAACGATCGCGGAGCTAATCCACCGCTATGAATTGCCGCCGCAATCGATCTTGGTGGAACACAACGGCCTCGCGGTACATCGGCGCGAGTGGCCTGAGCGATCATTAGCCGAAGGCGACCGCATCGAATTCATCCGCGTCGTCGCCGGCGGCTGAAATGAGTTAATATCTCTGCCCCTGTTGGAGGAACTCCTTTCGCATAATTCTCCTTAGGTCCTCAAATCGCACGAATCATCGATGAAAGTTTCCTTCTGTGTCGCTCGGCGATTCCATATTGCAATTCGCATCGCGGCCGGCGTTATCGCGAGTCTGCTTACGATACTGCTGGCTGTTTTCCTTCTGCTGTTGTGGTTTTTTCCGGGATTCGATTTCAGCGTTTCTGATATCTTCGGGGCAATCTATCGCTTTTTTGTTCGCCTGTTCTGCGGTCACGCGCTTCGTCCACTGACTCTGCATACAATCAGTTCACCTGCTGGCACACGTCGCATCTTACCAACCGCTCCAGCCAACGGTAACTTTGCGCTAGACGTGAGTAGCATTCTTGACCACTACTCGCATTCCGTCGGTTTGGATGACGGTAATGGGCGTTTGTGGCGCGATGAATTCTCCTTCGGTGACAACATCGACGACGTGATCGGCGAAGCGCGCTTTGCCGCTCGGTCGTAGAACGGTGATTGCGGTGCCCTGCATTCCCGGCTTGAGCGCGAGCGCGGTCGTGAATTCTCGCGGTACCCCGGCAAGCGATGGGCCGGGCGGATTCGAATCCATCAAGGCGAATCGGCGGTAAATACTCGTGCGGGGCAGATAACGCGCGAGCAGGGCGATAACGATGAGCGAGCCTATGATCGCGATGAAAAGGTTGAGCAAAGGAACGGCGAGCATCTTGCCGGTCGGGAAAAAGTTTTGGCCTGGATAGCGATCGATCATCGTCCAAAGAAGTGAGGCGAGGATGAGAAAAACGCCCACGACGCCGAAAACAATCGTGCTGTGCGCGAAAAAAAGAATTTCGATCAGGACGAGAATGATTCCGAGAACAAAGAGCGCGACCACTTCCCAACCAGCCAGCCCGGCCACGTAATGGCCGAAGAAAAAGAGAGCGAAACAGATTGCCGAAATGATTCCGGGCAAGGTCGCACCCGGGATTTTGAACTCTAGGTAGGCGCCAAGAATTCCACCCAACAGCAGCAAAGGCGCGAGTGCAGTGAGCCAAAAGGCCATTTGCTCGAAGCCGGTTGGTTCGATCGCGACGACGTTGCCTTTGAGTCCGGCTTTTTTGGTTAGATCAGCAATGGAATCAACTACGCCTTCCGCGAGCAACGGTTTACCATTGATCCGCTCAGTCGCTTCCTGGGCATTTAGAGCGAGGACAGCTCCACGAGGATGAACAACGCGGTCGCCGATTTTTACTTCCTTGTCTTTGTTTATGAACGCTTCGGCAATGTCGGGATTATGTCCGTTCTTGATCGCAGAACCACGGATGAGCGCAGACCAATAAGAAATCGTCTTCTCCTTTGCGGTAGCGGGGAGGTCTTCGCCCGTGGGAAGGATCGGAGCAGCGGCACCAATCGCGCTCACGGGCGCCATAAAAATGTGTTGCGTCGCGATGGCGATA
>QHOW01000221.1 GCA_003219435.1 Verrucomicrobiota bacterium
GTTCATTTCAAAAATGATCGCTGAGGCTTCGTTGCCCTCGGCTGCTTTCACCGCGCGCCGCAAAAATGCCAGGAGGGAAGATGCAACTTCGCCGCGTAATGGCACTACAACGACGTCGCCTTTGTGAATGACGTCGCGCGCTTGAGCGGTTGCGGGCGCGACGAGAAACAGCGCTGCGACAATCGTGATTGCCTTTACGCACATCTTTTTCCCGGAGACGAAGTAA
>QHOW01000001.1 GCA_003219435.1 Verrucomicrobiota bacterium
CGCATTGCCCGAAAGAGCTGGTGCCGCTGGCCAGGCAAAACAGCGACGACAGTTCGCTCGTCGATGTTTTCGAGCTCACCATTAATGGCGCAGAAATCGCGCCTGGCTACAGCGAGTTAAACGATCCGCTTCTGCAACGTCAGCGTCTACTCGAACAAGCAGGCGAAGAGATACAAAAGATCGATGAAGAATTTTTACTCGCGCTCGAGTATGGCATGCCGCCGGCCGGCGGCTTTGGCATCGGCATCGACCGGCTCACCATGCTGCTCACTGGCGCGGAATCGATCCGCGACGTCATTCTGTTCCCGCTGCTGCGGCCAAAGAAATAAGAATCTCTTCTGATTTTGTAGGGCGTTTCTGTGAAACGGCGGGGACAATATTGCTTGGGCTTGGCGTTCGCGGCGGCGAACGTCCTACGAACGGTCACTATTTGGATCGCTCCGTCTCCATCTCGAACGTAACTTTCGCGTTCACGCGATAGCTGGCAACCTTGTCATTGTCGACCGCCACGGTGAATTCTTTGATGTAGATCGAGCGGATGTTCCGGAGCGTCTTCGACGCTTCCGTGACGACGTTCTTAGCCGCTTCCTCCCAGCTCTTCGGCGATTCTGACATAACTTCGATGACTTTTACAATTTTGGCCATGGTTAGTAATTCTCCTTCCTCTATTTATCGTAGGTCACAGCTGGATCGCGCGTTTGCCTGCGTGGTGCGCGCAAACAATTGAGAATTAACCACCAATGAACACGAATAGACACGAACGCAGAACTGTAGAGCGTCTCTGCGAGACGCTCGCCCCAAATGCACTTGGATTGATTTCTTATTAGCTTGGCGTCCGCCGCGGCGGACGCCCTACAAGATTCGTGTTCATTAGTGTCCATTCGTGGTTAGACCCGTTTCCAAGTCACCGTTGCACAATCAAAACGATTCGTTGAACCGATGGTGTAAGGTATAACCATGAAACGTTTCCAAATCGCCGGCCTGCCCCCCGACGAATTGAACAGCTTTCTCGCAGGAACGCATTCCGATCCGTTCCGTGTCCTAGGACCGCACCGCGTCGGCAACGATTTGGAGATCCGCGTTTTCCAGCCCGACGCGAGCAAGATCGAAATCGTGCCGAATCGACAGGCAATCGGGCCGATCATGGCGGAGAGAATTCAGCGGGACGGCTTTTTTTGCGCGACCGTGCCAGGTGCGACCCGCGATCTCGATTACCATCTGCGCATCACAACATCGGACGGGTCCGAGTTTCTGACGCGCGATCCCTATCAGTACGGGCCGATCATGGGTGAGGTCGATCTGCATCTTTTCGGCGAGGGAAAGCACTGGCAAATTTACGAAAAGTTCGGCGCGCATCTGCGCACGATCGGCGACGCCGCAGGCGTTTACTTCGCAGTTTGGGCGCCCAATGCGCAGCGGGTCAGCGTAACAGGCGATTTCAACGGCTGGGATGGCCGCGTCAATCCGATGCGCAAACTTGTTGGCAGCGGGGTCTGGGAATTATTTTTGCCCGGCGCGGCTGAAGGCGCGCATTATAAATTCGAAATCCGTACCTATACCGGCGCGGTCTTGCTCAAGAGCGATCCGTTCGCCTTTTTTAATCAGCACGGACTATCGACCAGTTCTCTCGTTTACAATCTTGACCGTTATCAATGGAGCGACGCCGAGTGGATGGAATCGCGGCGGAGACGGGATTGGCCAAGAAGCGCAATCAGCATTTACGAAGTGCACCTCGGTTCGTGGCGGCGCCGGGCCGACGAAGAGAACCGCCACCTTAGCTATCTTGAACTGGCGGAGACTTTGGTCCCGTACGCGGTGGAAATGGGTTACACCCACATCGAATTGCTGCCCATCGCCGAGCATCCGTTCGAAGGCTCGTGGGGTTATCAAGTCACCAATTATTACGCGCCGACCAGCCGGTTCGGCACGCCCGATGAATTCCGTCATTTCATCGACGCATGTCACCAGGCGGGCATCGGCGTAATCATGGATTGGGTGCCGGCGCATTTCCCGAAAGACGCGCACGCGCTTGCCGAATTCGACGGCACCGATCTCTACGAGCACATGGACCCGCGGCAGGGTGAGCACCAGGATTGGGGGACGCTCATTTTCAATTATGGCCGCAGCGAAGTCCGCAATTTTCTCATCGGCAATGCGCTTTTCTGGCTCGACAAATATCACATCGATGGCCTGCGCGTGGACGCCGTTGCCTCGATGCTTTACCTCGACTACTCGAGAAAACCCGGGCAATGGATTCCGAACGTGTATGGCGGCCGCGAGAATCTTGACGCCATCTATTTTTTGAAACGCTTCAACGAAGTTTGTTACGAACGGTTCCCCGGGATCATGACCATCGCCGAGGAATCAACCGACTGGCCCGGCGTTTCGCGTCCGACCTACCTGGGCGGACTCGGGTTCGGGTTTAAATGGAACATGGGTTGGATGCACGATTTCCTGCAATACATTAGCGTGGATCCGGTTTACCGGCGCTATCATCACGGCAATATCACGTTCTCGCTGCTCTATGCGTTCCAGGAAAATTTCATTCTTGTCCTCAGCCATGACGAGGTCGTGTATGGCAAGCGTTCGTTATTATCAAAGATGCCCGGGGATGAATGGCAAAAGTTTGCCAATCTCCGGATGTTTCTGGCGTGGATGTACGGGCATCCCGGCAAAAAGCTCCTGTTCATGGGCGGCGAATTCGGCCAGGTGAACGAATGGAACCACGACACGAGCCTTGACTGGCAACTTGTCGATCTTCCCCGCCACGATGGGCTGCGACGGCTGGCGCAACATTTGAATTACATTTACAAAAGCGAACCGGCGCTTTGGCAGCTCGACGATACGTATGAAGGATTTGATTGGATCGATCTTCACGATGCTGATAACAGCGTCGTCTCGTTCCTGAGAAAATCGCGCGAGGGCGACGCGGTGGCGTTTGTAGTGAATGCAACGCCCGTGGTGCGCTATGATTACCGCCTCGGCGTCCCCGAGTCCGGGTTCTATCGTGAGCTCATCAACACCGATGCCGAAACGTATGGCGGCAGCAATGTAGGGAATCTTGGCGGCGTCCAAACCCAGGATATTCCCTGGATGGGCCGCCAATATTCAATCCTCATTCATCTGCCGCCGCTGGCTGCCCTGGCGTTTAAGCTACAAAAGTGATTTGTGGCCTTCGCCAAACGTTGAATCTGCTTGTGTCAGAAGTGAGGTCTGGGATTGCCCTGTTTTCTCGGACAGTGAGGAAGGGATAATTTTGTTCAGTTCAGTTTAGATTCAAAGGTGATGGGGCTTTGGTAAGCAAGACCGGAGTGCAGTCTGGTGCGGTTGTAGAAGGCTTCGATGTAATCGAAGACGGCGGTGCGAGCCTGGGCCAGGGTAGCGAAGCGATGATGGTAAACAAGTTCGTATTTGAGGCTACTCCAAAATGACTCTACGAAGGCGTTGTCGTAGCAGTTGCCCTTGCGAGCCATGGAAGCGAGCAGACCGTGTTGCGCCAAGGTATGGCGGTAAGCGGCGCTGGCGAACTGGGCGCCGCGATCGGAGTGGATGATGAGTGGCTTGATCGGGCGACGTTGAGCGAGCGCCATGCGCAGGGCGGCGATGACAAGAGATGCATCGAGGATGGTATGCATGGACCAGCCGATGACGCGGCGAGTGAAGAGATCCAGTACGGCAACCAGATATAGCCAACCCTGGCTAGTGAGGATGCAAGTGGCATCAGTGGCCCAGACTTGATCGGGTCGCCTAATGCAAAGATGTCGGAGGCGGTTAGGCGCAATCGGGCCGCCGTGACGGCTGTCCGTGGTGGCGGGACGGTACTTGGAACGCTGGCGAGCGAAGATCCTCTCCTGGCGCATGAGGCGGGCGATTCGGTTGCGCCGTCCCGGGCAACCGAGGGCACGAGCCAGCCGTGGACTACCGTAGGTTTGACGACTGCGAGCAAACTCCTCGCGGATGCGTTGACGCAGCTGCATGTTCTGCATTTGGCGCGGTCCGGGGCTGTGACGACGCTCTTTCCAATCGTAATAACCACTGCGCGAGACCAGAAGCGCCTCGCATAACCAGGCTACTTTGTATTGGCCGCTCATCGCTTCAATCCGGGCATACCTCTGGGCGGCACTTCGGAGAGGATGCCCAGTGATTTTTTTAAAACTTCACGTTGCTCTAAGAGCTTGGCGTTCTCTGCGCGCAAGCGAGCAATCTCTGCTTCCAGTTCTTCGACGCTGCGCTGACGGCCGGGCTCATTTTTGGACAGATTGGCTTCCCGCTTGGGGCGCGCCCAACGGTAGAGCAGCGGTGCTCGAATACCCAACTCCGCTGCAACCTTGGCTGCGCTGCGGCCACTGTTACGCCATAACTCCAGCGCCTCCTGTTTGTACTCTTCGGTGTATCTCGCCTTGTCGCGAGCCGGCTTCGTCAACTGTGTCTTCATGTGGGCTTCCTCTCGGGTTTTGACCTTAGCCCACTGTCCGTCAAATCAATGCAAGGCGTGTCCTTACTTTTGACACAAGGCGAATCACTTCTTTGAAAAGGCGATTCGTCACTTTCGGCATTTTCAATCAGAGCCCGACGTCATGTCCACGGATTCACGAGCGAGATGCCTAACCCTTCCACGTTTTTTGTATTACGCGTCGCGAACGTTAGCCGATGAACCTGTGCGGTCGCTGCGAGCAAGCCATCTTCCGGTGGAATCGGGCGCAACGCGCTGAGCCGTCCCCACTCGTAAGCGATTTCCAGCGTGATTGCCAAGATGCGGTCGCTGTATAGTTGGACTAGCCGCGCGATCCATTTTTCCAGCGCATCCGCTGCCGCCGGATTCCTGCCGTTTCAAGGTCGCGCCGCGCCTCAGTTCGCCTACGACT
Organism: Verrucomicrobiota bacterium; assembly: GCA_003219435.1. Lineage (GTDB taxonomy): Bacteria > Verrucomicrobiota > Verrucomicrobiia > Chthoniobacterales > UBA10450 > Udaeobacter. The sequence continues at coordinate 4,866 of QHOW01000001.1, forward strand.
AGCACGCTGAGAAAATCTTGATTCGGCGGAACCGTGCTCGCCCAGGCACTGACCTTCGGAGCACATCGTTCGCGTTTACGCAGCTCCGAAACGACATTCGTGTCGAGCAAAAAACCGTTCACAATTTCACTCTGCGTGGCTTGCGCTTCGGTCTCCGAAATATGGGACCGTCGCCCACGTCTGGCATCATGCGAATAAAATCAATCAGCGACATGGCAAGGACTTCTCCGACAAGTGATCGCCGCGACATTCGGCGGGCTTTCACTTCATTGCAAAGGTGATTCGTCGCCTTCTGCATTTTCGATTTGGCTCAAACGATAACAGAAGGAAACGAAGGTAACGAAGCGATTTTCTGGAACGGAACAATCTTTGTTTGCTTTGTTGCCCTTCCTAAAAAGCTTCTCCGCAGCTGCGCTAGTTAAGAAGCGACTTAACAAAGGAAGCGAGGACAACGTCCCGCTTTAATCAGAATCTTCGTTTGCTTTGTTGCCTTCTGTTAAAATCTTTTCCGATAGTATTTCTGAGCCGAATTCGCCGTCGCTTACGCGGGTGCGAATTTTCATATCTGGCCGGACTGCTGCGATTGTTCGGATGATTTTTCCGCGTTCGTTCGTGGTGATGCTATAGCCGCGGCGCAACGTCGCGTCCGGCCCGAGCACACGCAAAATTCCTTCCATGTGCTGGAAACGGTGCCTCGCGTTTTCGAGCAGTCGCCCTGGGGACGCAACCAATCGCCGATGCAAATCAACAAGGCGATTGCGGCGCATCATGAACTCCCGTGTGGGACTGCGCGCTTGCAGTGCGCGAAGCGAATGCAAAAGACTGCGCTTATAACTGTCGATCTTATACGCGAAGCAGCGCCGCAAAGTCTCGCGCGCGTGATCCAGCCGTTGTTGCGCATCGCGCACCCGGTTGAGCAACTGACGCGCAAGTCCTCGCGCCCAACCATCGATCTGCCGCTGGAGATCGCTAATGTCGGGCACAATCAGTTCCGCGGCAGCGCTCGGCGTAGGCGCGCGCAAATCCGCGACGAAATCGCAGATGGTCGAATCGATTTCGTGACCAACTGCCGAGACAATCGGCACTGCCGAATGGAATATTGTGCGTGCCAGGATCTCTTCATTGAACTCCCATAAGTCTTCGATGCTCCCGCCGCCGCGCGTAACCACGATAAGATCGAGAGGCTCCCAATTCTCATTCGGTATGGCGAGTTCGCGAATCGCAACGGCGATCTCCTGTGCCGCGCCCGTCCCTTGGACGCGCACCGGGCTGATCAAAATCTGCAACCAGGGTGCGCGGCGGCGCACTACGTTCAGCATGTCCCGGATCGCTGCGCCGCTTGGCGAGGTCACGATTCCAATGCGTCGCGGGAATTTCGGCAACTGCCGCTTGCGTTCCGGCGCAAACAGTCCTTCCGCTTGAAGCTTGTGTTTGAGCGCTTCGAATTTTGCCTGGAGCAAACCGAGTCCACGGGGCTGCAGGATTTGCACGCTCAACTGATATTGCCCACGCGTTTCATAGACCGTGACGGAGCCGTAAACCTGCACCTGCGCGCCGTCGGCAAGAGGTTGTCGCAACGGCGCCATGCTATCGCGCCAAATCACGCACGCGATCTGGGCGCGCTGGTCTTTGAGCGTGAAGTACTGATGACCGCTGGGGTGCAGCTTGTAATTTGAGATTTCGCCCTGCACCCATACCGCACCGAATTTGGTCTCGAGCGTTCCTCTAATCGCACGAGTCAGCTCGGCGACGGTAAAGACCTTCGAGGTCTGCTGGAAAAAATCAGCGGTTAATTGCATAGCGAGTTGCGGCTATATCTGGGTAGCGCACGCGTCTCGCGTGCTGGTTTCGGCGTCGCGCCGAAACAATCTTTTCCTGTGGACGGTAACGTCGTGAAAGTTCGCCATGGCGAGGACGCCATCGCCAGCACGCGAGACGCGTGCGCTACCCGGAATCGACGCGCGCATCATTGGCCAAACAACTCGCTTTGCGCGCCGGCAGGCGGCTTGAGGCCGAGCTTACGATATGCATTCGCTGTCGCGACGCGGCCTTGCGTGGTGCGTTTGATGTAGCCTTCCATTATTAAATATGGCTCGTTCACTTCTTCGAGCGTGCCGGCTTCTTCGCCAATGGCGACCGCGAGCGAATTCAAGCCAACCGGACCGCCATTAAATTTGTGGATTAACGTTTCGATGATGCGCTTGTCCCATTGATCGAAGCCGTCGCGATCGATCTCAAGCATCGTGAGCGCGCGGTCGGCCAGTTCGGCGGTGATTTTGCCTTCGGCCTTTACCTGGACATAATCGCGCACCCAGCGCAGGAGATTATTCGCCGTCCGCGGCGTCCCGCGTGTGCGCGTAGCGATCTCGACCGCGCCCGCCGGATCAATTTCAACCCCAAGCAAGCGCGCGCTGCGCAGAATGATTTTCTGCATTTCCTCAGCATGGTAGTAGTCGAGTCTCGCGGTCATCCCGAAACGTGATCGGAGCGGCGCGCTGACCATTCCAGCGCGCGTGGTCGCCCCGATTAAGGTGAATTTTGGCAGATTGAGCCGAAGGCTGCGTGCCTGCGGTCCCTGATCAATAATGATATCAAGCCGGTAATCTTCCATTGCCGGATAAAGATATTCCTCGATGGCCGGTTGCAGCCGGTGGATCTCGTCGATGAAAAGGACATCGCCTTTCTCTAGGCTGGTGAGAAGTCCCGCAAGTTCACCGGCTTTTTCGATGACCGGTCCGCTCGTGTTTTTGATGTTCACACTCATCGCGTTCGCAATGATGTAGGCGAGTGTGGTTTTGCCGAGACCAGACGGTCCGCTCAAGAGAATATGTTCGAGGACGTCGCCCCGCTTTTTTGCCGCTTCCACCATTAGTTCCAGCCGCTCGCGCACTTTTATCTGGCCGGTGAACTCGCTGAACGCTGGCGGCCGGAGCGAAATTTCGAAGGCGACATCTGGTTCGGGCGGTTTCATGGGAAAGGGTTAACCACAGATTTACACAGATGAAACACAGATTTCCAGAAGTTGTGTCGGGGAGCGCGGGCATTCTGCCCGCTGCCGCCGGCATGTTGCCGGCGGCTTTCTGCAATATCCTGGCGCACAAACTTCCAGGCAACATTCCATGGCTTGTTCCGCGGATTGGCTCGAGGCTGTCCGGCAACATGCCGGACAGAGCGGGCAACATGCCCGCGCTCCCCAGAAAAATCGTCAACTTGTTACGCCATCCAAATTTTTCGTGAGCACCAGCTCTGTGCCGCGGCGTTTGTGCAGGTAATCGACTTCATCAAAAGCGGTGCGAATGAGATATAAACCGAGCCCACCCGGTTTAATTATATCATGGGGACGACCTTTCATTGCATGCGGCACAACCTGTTCGCCGTAATCGCGCAAACGCATGCGTACGCACTTGCGCAAGCCTTCCATCGACAATGCGATCAGTTGATCGTCGCGCAAACGGTAGGCGTACCGGATGATGTTCGTGCATGCCTCATCTACCCCAAGCACCATCAGCAACCGTTCCTTCTCGGAGAATGGGTAACCGGTAAGAAAATCGCGGACCCAGCCGCGCATCAGGGCGAGGTTTCCTGTATGGCTGCTGAACTCAATGGTCTTTTTCTTCATCGGCGTCGCCTTAAGCTGAACAGATTTCCAGCGTTCATTCAAGGGCAGACACTTTTTGGAGTGCGCGGAGATGTCCGCGCTTTGAAAGCGGCGACAGGTCACCGCACTGCAAAACTCGATGGACACTTGCTGAAAGCACTGTTCAATTTCGCATCATGTGGAGATTGTTCCCTGCTTTTTTGCTTTTGATCACGCCGGCGTTGGCGCAAGAGAACGCAACTGCCTACGAAGCATTGCGCGTGGTTGGCGCTCAATTTGGCAGCGACGCGCTCAATCATATCGTGTCGCTGACCGGTGTCGAAGGCGACCCACAGCCGGAGAAGTGGAAAATTGTTCTAAAGGATCCAGATGCGCCCGGTGGTGTGCGGGAACTTCAGGTGGCTGATGAGCGTGTTGTTTCCGATCGGCCGGCCGGTCGTCGGGCCGCTGGTTCCACTCAAGGAGCAACGATCGACACGGCACGGTTGAATCTCGACTCGAGCGGCGTCTACGCGGTCGCGAGTCATACGGCGGAAAAATCGAATACGCATTTTGCGACGGTCAGCTACACTCTGCGCACCGATGAACGCGGCGATCCTGTCTGGATCGTCACTCTTTTAAGTAAATCTTCGCGTCCGATCGGAACGATCTACATCGGCGCAAACCGCGGCACGGTCAGGCGTACGGAAGGAATGTTTGCCGGCGCAACCATGGAAGATGTGGAAAACGACTACGAAGAAGAAGGTGAGAGGGGCCCCTTCGGTGGCGTGAAAGCACGAATCAAAGAGAGCTTCCATCGAACCCAGGAAGAGGCACGAGACATATTCGACAAAGTGAAGCGCTCGTTTGACGACTTTATACATCGCGAGTAGCGACAAGATCGATAATTGACAAGTCATGGCTGCTCGCGAGGCGCACACTGAAATTTGGCCGGCTCTGCCATTCGAGGAATGGAAGGAGACATGTGCAACACTGCACATGTGGACGCAAGTCGTCGGCAAGATTCGGCTCTCGCTCGCGCCGTGGACGAATCATTCCTGGCACGTCACGCTTTATTTAACAGCGCGCGGCCTCACAACTTCTCCAATTCCGCATCGCGCTGGAATTTTCGAAATTCGTTTCGATTTCATCGATCATGAATTGCGCATTCTAAAAAGCGACGGAGCGATGCGGGTTATCGAGCTGCGCCCAAAATCGGTTGCGGCATTTTATCGCGAAGTAATGGCCGGGCTGAGCGAGCTTAAGATCGACACGAAGATTAACACGACGCCGAACGAGGTTGAGCCTGCGATTCCATTCGAACAGGACGACAAACATCGATCCTACGATCCAGAATACGCCAACCGTTTCTGGCACGTGTTGGCGCAAAGCGATCGCCTGTTCAAGGAATTTCGATCACGCTTCTGCGGCAAGTGCAGCCCGGTCCATTTTTTCTGGGGCAGTTTTGATCTCGCTGTCACGCGTTTCTCAGGACGTCCAGCGCCCAGGCATCCGGGCGGGATACCCCATCTGCCGGACGAGATTACGCGCGAGGCTTACTCGCAGGAAGTGAGTAGCCTTGGTTTTTGGCCGGGGAACGCTTCCGCCCCGACGCCGATCTTTTATTCCTATGCCTATCCCGAGCCGCAAGGATTCGCCAATGCGAAAATTCAACCAGAGGCAGCCTTATACCAGTCACAACTGCGTGAGTTCATCCTTCCTTATAACGCGGTGCGCAGCGCCGAATCACCCGACGAGCTTCTGCTCGAGTTCGCGCAAAGCACCTATGACGCCGCTTCCACGCTCGGAAAATGGGACCGCGCCGCGCTTGAGGAAAAGAAACCAGCCTTGCATTCGACACAGCAACGTTCGTAATTAGGCAACATGAATCCCGGTTGCGCGGCTGAGCAGCACGCTTGGCGTGAAGTAAAAGACGGATGGCGGCCGCTTTACGGCGATGTCGATCAAATGGGCGTCGCGGTTGAGTGGCACGACTTTCGCACGGAGCGTTCGTTTGACTGGGGGCGCACGTTCCATCCGCGCAGCCTTGAGTTTTGTTTGAATCTGAACGGTCATGGCGAGATCGGAGTCGGCGAAAAAATGTGCAGCGATTATTCGCCGGGAAATTGCGGCTATTACGCGATCGGCGATAAACCGCTCGCGGCGTCGCGGCGAGCGCATGATCATCATCAATTCGTGACGCTCGAATTTTCGCGCGAACATTTGCAGAAGCAATTTGTGCAGAACGAAGCGGACTTGGAACCGCAAATCCGCCGGGTGGTTTTTGGGGACAGGGAGGAGAGCGTGATCGCGCCGGTGCGTGCGATGACGGTTGAACAGCGTGGCGTAGTCGCAAGCCTCGCTGAACCGCCAGTGGCGAAAGCAGCCCAGATTCTTTGGTATCAAAGCAAGGCGCTCGAACTCATGGCGCATTTTCTTTTTGCGCCGAAGGACCCGGAATTTTTCTGTATGCGGCACAAACGCGTCGCGCGGGAACGCGTCGAACGGACCAAAGAATTGCTGGCACGCGATCTGGCGAATCCTCCGACGCTGGAAATGCTGGGGCAGGAAGTGGGCTGCAGTCCTTTTTATCTCAGCCGAATTTTTTCGCGCGAAGTGGGTCTTACCATCTCGCAATATCTGCGCAATGTGCGGATGGAACGCGCTGCTGAGCTGTTGCGTACGGGCCGATACAATGTCACTGAAGCCGCGACGGAAGTCGGATACTCGAGCCTCAGTCATTTCAGCAAAGCGTTTTGCGAAACGATCGGGTGTTGCCCGGTGCTTTATCCCGCGGCGAAGAACGTGATTGTCGATCGCTGACGCGATCACGTTAACAAGTTACAAAGGTTACATGGTTACAATCGTTACATCGTTGTAACCTTGTAACTGTTGTAACCCTTTTAACTCTTCGATGAAAATCACCCGCGCTCTCATCTCCGTTTCCGACAAAACCGGGATCGCTTCATTCGCGAGAGCCCTTGAGAGTCAGGGCGTCGATATCATTTCCACAGGCGGAACAACAGATTTGCTGAGAAAGGAAAAGATTCCGGTGCGCGAGATTTCCAGTTTCACCGCATTTCCGGAAGTGCTCGAAGGGCGGGTTAAGACTTTGCATCCGCGGGTGCATGGTGGCCTTCTCTACAAGCGCGGCAATCCGAAACATGAGGCGGAAGCGCGCGAATGCGGATTCGAGCCGATCGATCTCGCGGTGGTCAACCTTTATCCTTTCGAGGCGACCATCGCCAGGCCGGACGTAACCCTCGCGGCAGCAATCGAAAATATCGACATTGGCGGACCATCAATGATTCGCAGCGCGGCGAAAAATTATGAGTCGGTGACGGTGGTGGTTGATCCGGCCGATTACGATGCCGTGCTTGAGAACATGCGCGATAATAATGGTGAAACGACGCTCAAATTGCGCGAGCGCCTGGCCATCAAGGCGTTCATCAAAACATCTGAATACGATCGCGCCATCGGCAGGTTCCTGAACAAGGAGCAGGCAACCGATTCGTCGTTTACGCTTTCGGCCCCGCTAGTGATGCGGTTGCGTTATGGCGAAAATCCGCATCAAAGCGCCGTGCTCTACGGCGAGTTCGATAAGCATTTCGAAAAACTTCACGGCAAGGAACTTTCCTTTAACAACATTCTCGACATTAGCGCGGCCACGAACTTGATCAGCGAATTTGAAGAGCCAACCGTCGCGATTCTTAAACACACGAATCCGTGCGGGGTAGGTTCTGATCCGAATCTTCGCAAGGCATGGGACAAAGCGTTTGCCACGGACAAACAAGCGCCCTTTGGCGGGATCATCATTTGCAACCGGCCGCTCGACGAGTCATTGGCCAAAGCGATCAGTGAAATTTTTAGCGAAGTGATCATCGCGCCCGATTTTGATGCCGAGGCACGCAGCATTTTGCAAAAGAAAAAGAACCTACGCCTTATTCGACTGGAAACTTCGGCAATCAAAGCAAGATCGGCGACTGATATGCGCTCGGTTAGTGGCGGCATTCTGGTCCAGGACCCGGACGTCGAAGGGGAAATCAAGCGAAACGTGGTCACGAAGCGGCGACCAACTAAAATCGAGTTGAATGCCATGTTGTTCGGTTGGCGGGTCGTCAAACATGTGAAATCGAATGCAATCGTTTATGCCCGGGCCGATCGCACACTTGGCATCGGCGCCGGCCAGATGTCGCGCGTCGATTCGTCGCGTATCGCGGTTTGGAAAGCGAAGGAAGCCGGGCTTTCTCTCAAAGGCAGCGCCGTCGCGAGCGACGCCTTTTTTCCATTCCCGGATGGATTGGTCGCCGCCGCGGATGCGGGCGCCACCTGCGTTATTCAACCGGGCGGCTCAGTTCGCGACGAAGACGTAATTGCTGCCGCGAACGAGCGCGGCATGGCGATGATCTTCACTGGCGTTCGCCATTTTCGCCACTAAGGTGCATTCCTCTTGCCATTCTGAGCCGAGCGAAGAATCTCAGATCATTTCTCTTAACCTGCTCGCCAAACCAATAGTCAGAGATGTTTCGCTCCGTTCAACATGACAAGGCTCGAGCAGTTCAGCCACCCCGCGTAATCAACATCGAAGACTTGCGCCGGGCAGCCAAACGACGGCTTCCTCGAGTAGTATTTGACTATGTCGACGGCGGCGCTGAGGGCGAACAGACATTGCGTGCGAACAACCGCGCGTTTGAGACGGCGACCCTTCGCCCGCGTTGCGCGGTGGCAACGCCGGCGTGCGATCTGCGCACTACGGTGATCGGCGCCTCGCTTTCCATGCCGCTGATTCTCGCGCCCGTCGGCAGCAGTCGTCTCATCTATCCGCGCGGGGAAGAAGCGGCTTCGCGCGCCGCCGGGCGGGCCGGTATTGTTTATGCCCTCTCGACCCTCTCGGGTTGCCGTCTGGAAGATGTCGCGGCTGCATCAGAAGGACCGCTCTGGTATCAGCTTTATTTGGTGGGAGGCCGTGAGTGCGCGCTGCCAGCGATCGAACGCGCAAAAGCCGCTGGCTTTTCAGCGCTCGTCGTCACAATCGATACTGCAGTCGCCGGGATGCGGGAACGGGATCTCCGCAATGGTGTCAAAGAACTCCTAAGCGGCAAACTTGGATCGATGCTGCCATTTGTTACTCAGCTACTGACAAGACCCCACTGGCTCGCTGGATTTCTTGCTGATGGCGGACTAATGAAATTCCCAAATGTCGTCCTCCTTGGAAAGGGGCCGATGTTGTATGCCGACGTTACCACCGCTCTCGAGCAATCAGTTGTTACCTGGGAGGATCTAAAGTGGATTCGGCAGGCATGGAGCGGGCCGATCGTGATTAAAGGCATTCACACGGGAGACGATGCACGGCGCGCAGTGGACGCGGGAGCGGATGCGCTGGTCGTGTCCAATCATGGTGGCCGGCAGCTCGATGGCGTTGCACCGAGTCTCCAAATGTTACCCGAAGTTTTAGCCGCCGTGGGCGATCGTTTCGAGGTGCTGCTTGATGGTGGGATTCGCCGAGGCAGCGACATTGTGAAGGCGCTGTGCCTCGGCGCTCGGGCCGTGCTGGTTGGACGCGCCTACGCCTACGGACTCGGCGCAGCCGGTGAGAGCGGTGTTGCGCGAGCGATCGAGATTCTACGTGCCGATCTCGTTCGCACTCTCAAGCTTCTCGGCTGCGCCTCAATCGCGGAGCTGGACCGGTCGTATGTCGATGTGCCAGCGGATTGGCTTAGAAAATGACCCGCCTCCGCGCGAGGCTACGCGGGGCAGGCGAATGATGAATGGCTTTCGCCACGTTAAATGGTTGAATCGTTGAATCGTAAAATCCGATGTAACGTTGTAACGATTTAACAAATCACACCGGTTCTTCGTCCTCGAGCTTCGTCATTTGACATAGGCCTCCCTTAGCTCGTGAGCCCGCCGGCCGCGGCAGCGGCTAGCGGGCGTCGAGCTGCTTCGCCCTCTTTTCTCGTTCTCAGAATGGGCAGTTTCCCGGACTCGGAGCATCAATTCGGAAAGCACCGCCTGGGGGCACGTCGAAGTAGGTTACCCATAGCTCAAGATTTGTGGCTCCCTCGTTGCGAGCTATGTGCACGTGATCTTGGCCGCTGTCTATAAAGGCTTCACAAGCCGAGTAGGTGCGAACCGTGCAGGTCGGATCATCACCCCAGCCTGCACAATTGAATACAAGATGAATGACGAATCTGCTTTACTTTTTGGCTGATTGCCTTACTTTGTTCCATGACCACAACAATCTCATCACGCGGCCAAACAGTCATTCCTGCTGAGATTCGCGCTCGCCACCACCTTACCGAGCAATCGCGTCTGGCTTGGATCGACGACGGTCAGACAATCCGTGTTGTACCTTTGTCTGCTGGAGCGAACAAATACGGGCGCGGCATTGCTAAAGATTTAGATTTAGCTCGCGCGCTACGCGCTGATCGCGCAGAGGAACGCCGACGTGAACGAAGCCGACGTCGTTTTTGATACTTCTGCTATTCTCAGCGTGATTCGCGACGAACCTGGCGCTGACTTCGTCGAAGCAAGACTTGAGGAAGGGGCTTCAGGCAAACTCGCAATTGCGGCGAGCTTCGTTAGCCTTATCGAAATTCTTTACAAGACGATTCAGCTTGCTGACAAGAGGCGCGCGGACGAGCTGGTTGCAGTCATTAAATCATGGCCAGTCGAGTTTGTGCATTCGGATGAGGCGCTCTGTATCGCTGCAGGCGAGATTAAAGCGCGTTTCTTGGTTTCATTCGCTGATGCCTTTGTCGGTGCAACTGCACAGCGATTTGGTGCGCTCCTGATCCACAAAGATCCTGAGTTCGAATCGCTCAAATCGGTAATTAAATTGAAAGCGCTCCCATACAAGGCGCGTGGTTGATTGTCATTTGTGAGCGTTCCCAATCGCCTTAGCCTCAGAGCGCGCGCCGACATTGACGCACGCTCTGTTTTTTAGTCGTGAATCTTTCGACAGTTCGTCCCAGTGGTTTTTTGCATCCACTGGGACGATTTACAACTACGATCAGAGCGGAGTCGTTCCCAGATGG
>QHOW01000218.1 GCA_003219435.1 Verrucomicrobiota bacterium
TCAATTCGCCGCGCCGCATCAGTAGGCTGACCTGGCTTCAGCAGAATATTCGACTGGATCCTGCTGAAAATACCTTCGTAGTTCGGCGTACAGTTTTGGGTGACGAGCGTTGAGCGCGCGTGGTCGCTCAAAGAAAGCTTCGGTCGCCACAGCGAAAAACTCGGCGGGATTACTTGCTCCGTAGGTATCGAGGAGGGTCGGAATCCCAGTCTCGTCGGCAGTGCGCAACGACGCGAATTCGGCTCGCATCACTTCTTGCCAGGACACTTGCTGATCGCGTGTTTCCAGCGCGGGCGCACCATCCTCCGCATGGTTCTCATAGTCGAGCTGATGGGCAAACTCATGCAGGACGACGTTCTTGCCATCGGCAGGATCTGCTGCGCCCAGCTTGACCGCGTCCCATGCCAAAACGATTGCGCCCAGCCAACGACCGGTCTCGCCCAGGCGGGCCATTTTTCCCTCTTGCCACACATGACCGTGAAGATGCCGTCTCTCCTCTGCCACATAGGTCGAAGGATACACCAGGATCGTGAGCAAACGCGGGAAGTAGTCGGTCTTGCGATGCAGAAGAAGAAGGCAAGCCTGCGCTGCAATAGTGACACGAACCTCATCCGTGATTTCCAAACCGTCACAGCCTTCAAAACGCTTTTCGGCAAGAAAAACCTGGACGTGGCCAAGAAGCTCGGCCTGATCCCTGACGGAAAGCCGCTGAAAAAATTCAACGTTGCGCTTGATCGTCGCCAACCAATCATCCGGAAAAAGCATGGCGCGCAGTCGGTGCCGTCGCCGTTGCTTTAAAAATCCGAAGATCACAGCGGGAATCTAGACGCTCCCTTCAAGGCTGCTTGCGAGAAATATTTGTTTTAAGCCGGCGCAATTCGGTCTCGCATCGTGTCGCTGATCGTTCTATTACGATGTGCATGAACACGATCTCAATTTCCCGACGTAGATTTGCGCAATTGTTAGGTGCCGGCGCGGCAGCGGCTGTTGTCCGGCCCACGCTTTCGTTTGCAGGCTCGCCTGAGCAGGTTGCTTCATCACAGGTTGTTCGCTTAAGCGCCAACGAAAATCCATACGGGCCTTCGCCGAAGGCGCTCAAAGCAATGAGCGACGCCTTCGATCTGGCATCTCGTTATCCTGACGAGCACAACAATGTGTTGATCGACAAGCTGGCGAAAATCAATGGCGTCAATCACGATCAAATCTTACTCGGCGACGGGTCCAACGAGATTTTGAAGCTTTGCGCGGACACATTCACTGGGAAAGAGAAAGGCAAACTCATTGCCGCTGATCCAACTTTCGAGGCAATTCTCAATCAGGCAGGTGTTAATGGCGCCGAAGTAGTGAAAGTTCCCCTCACCCGCAGTTTCAGTCACGATCTTCCGGAAATGCTCGCGGCGGCAAACCAGGGTTTGATTTACATCTGCAACCCAAACAATCCCACTGCCAGCATCACGCCCAAGAACGAAGTGCGCGAGTTCATCACCAAGACTCCACGCGAAACGACGATTCTCGTGGATGAAGCTTATTTCCACTACGCCGATGCTCCTGATTACGAGACCGTGATTCCGCTGGTCAAAGATCACTCAAACCTGATCGTCGCGCGGACGTTTTCAAAAATTTATGGTATGGCGGGATTGCGTTGCGGCTACTGCATCGCGCAACGCGAAACGATTGAGCAACTGCGTCCGCATCAAATGTGGGACAGCGTTAACATTCTGGCCCTGGCCGCGGCGAGTGCGAGTCTCGACGATCCAGCTCAAGTCCCAAACGGCCGTCGTTTGAACGGCGTAGCGAGAGCATTCGTGACCGGCGAGCTCGACACGATGGGCTACAAATCGATTCCGTCGCAAGCCAACTTCATTATGTTTGATTGCAAACGTCCTGTCGTGCCGCTCATCCAGGCCTTAAAACAGCGCAATGTGCAAGTCGGTCGCTTATTTCCGACGCTCCCGAATTACATGCGTCTCACGATTGGAAAAAGATCGGAAATGGAGAGTTTCCTAGCAGCTTTCCGCCAAGTCGCAGTCTGACAACGCGCCATCGTCACCCACGCCGCAACAGAACTTCGGTCGCGAGAAAAATGATCGCGAGCGCTGCCAGCAGCGCCAGCAACGGCCAGATGAAAACGAAGCCACTTGTCGAATCGCACATTTACCATTGCGAGCGAGGTAAGACCAAACCGGTCGGCGCGATAAATCCCATCAAGCCCATTCCGTAGCAATATGCGTTCACGATTTCCTCGCGTGACACACCGATTGGATGAAGATCGATAATACGACGTAAACGAAGAAAAGCGCGACGATGAACGCGACGCCGGGCACGTGTTCAACGCGGCCGGAGAGGTAATGCCAGAATCGTGCCGCTAATTTCTCCCTTGTCCAGAATCAGCGTCGCGCCCCGCGCGATGCCGATAATTAATCCAACGCCAAGAAGATTCTGTGCCCCGGCGATGAACGTCTGAGTGAAAACTTTTCTCCTGGCCGATCGATGATTTCCACCACCAGTGTTGCCGCGAAAAACAAGGTTGTCATTTCCGGGAACCACCAGTCGAGACGCAATACGCCGAAGATCATGACGGCGAACGTCAATGCAAACACCGAGAGCAGGAGCCGCATTTTAGGGGTCAGCCCCGGTTTTGATTTGACCGCGTCGGGCTCTGCCGCGGGCACATGGCTCTGTCCGGTCGCGAGCGATCGTTTCGGGTCAAGCTGCACTTTTCGCGCATAACGCAAAATGTAGGCAATGCTGAGCCCGGTTGCCAAAGCCCACATGATTACGCGGCCAGGAAGTCCGCCCGTCCAGGAAATACCCGCTGCATTCGAGGCGATGATGATTGCAAACGGATTGATGGTTGAAGCCATTGTTCCCACGCAGGTTCCGACAAAAATGACCGCGACCGGCACCATTATATCATATCCAGCTGCGAGAAAAACCGGCACCAGCAATGGATAAAACGCCAGCGTTTCCCTCCGCCATTGCGAAAGTCGTCCCTCCGAGCGAGATCATGGCGGTGACAATGATAATCAACCAGGCTTCGCGTCCATGGAGGCGAATCCACCAGCGCGTTCAGCCACGCATCGAATGCTCCTGTTTTCTGGAAAACTCCGATGAATCCTCCAATTACAAGGATGAACAAGATTACGTCGATCGCTTCATAAGTCCCATGCACGGGCGCTTTCAAAATTGCGATTACGCCCTGCGGGTTTGCGGGAAGAGTGTGATACGTGCCGGGAATTGAGACCGATTTCCGAATGTTCCCTTTTTCAAAATGCTCGATCTGAATTTGGATTCCCAACCGCTCGAGCGTCGCCTGCTCAGCAAGCAACGTTTCTTCGCCAGTCGCGCGCTGCGCCACAAAAGTGCGATTTGCCTGATTGTAACGCAGTAGATCGTAGCGTCCGGCCGGGAGCATCTAGGTCAGGGCCGCTCCGAGCACGATCACCAGCATTAGGACCGCGTAGTCCGAAGGGAAACTCATCTTGCTTGCAAACGATCTCATATGAGCACCGCGTTATCTCCGGCTGGAGATGGGCGAGGTAGCAGTGGCTCTCTCTTTTTCATGAAAGCCACCCCCGCCATTTCGGAGATTCGTTCCTAGCCTAGTTTGCTTTCCACGATTTGATTAATTTCTTGGAACCGCGCCTCGGAATCGGCACTGATCTGTTGAATTTTTTTCAGGAGCGCGGATCGAAATTTCTCATCCTTCAACTGGCCCAGGTTAATCCTGACGTTCATGGCTGCGCCGCCAATGCATGCGCGCACTGCCAGAATCCCAACGCCAACATCTGAAATCGAAGCGGGATTTCCTTTCTCGGCCATCTCGGAAAGCATTTCGTAAGATTTGGATGCAGCTTCCATGACCTTCAATGGAATCTCGGCCGCGTGTTTGGTTGCCTCCTCGATTGCCGTGGAACGCGCTTTTTTTTCGTCTGCCGAATCCTTTGGCAGCGCGAATGCATCCACCACCCTGTTAAACGCGGCCGTGTCTTCATCCACCAAGGCGAGCAGTTCATCTTTCAATTGTTGCGCCTTTACCGCCCAATTGCTGAAGTAGCTTAGCTTGTCGTCCCAGCCGCGTTTGCCAGCGGAAAGATTGGCAACCATTCCACCGAGCGAAGCGCCCAATGCTCCCATCAATGCTGCCACCGATCCTCCGCCGGGCGCCGGAGAATCGCTTAACGTTTCGTTGCAGAACTGGCGCAAATCCATTTTTACGAGTGATCTTTTTGCGGCGGCGGATTCGATCTTGAATTCAATCACTTTTTCTTTCGGATCGAAAGGTTTCAATTCGCCCAGGCCCATCGAGCGGATCGCAAGATCGATTAACTCTTCTTCGGATGCGCCTTCCGACCATTTCTGTTTCCGGAGAAAATATCTTCCGGCATCCACCAGACATTTCATCGGCACCATGCCCACGATTTCCGAACCCGTTACGCGCAAGCCGCGATTGCTCGCCGCTTCACAGCATGCGTCGAATGCGGCATGCAGCGGCGTCTCCTCAATGTTCGTCAGATTCATCGAAACCTGGGCAATTCCATATTCTTTCACAAACCACCCGATGGCCTTGACATGTTTCAGCATGCCGAGAACGCGGACAGGTTCGCCGCTCGAGTCCAGCACTGGCTTTCCGTATGGGGTGCCATCGTCGGTCTTGATTCTTCCCTGCTCTCGAATATCGAACGCGACCGAATTCGCCCGTCGCACCGATTTCGTGTTCAGGTTCACGTTGTAGGCCACGAGGAAATCACGGACCCCGATCACCGTCCCGCCGGATTTCTCATTGAAAACAGACGGGCCGAAATCCGGTTTCCACTCAGGCTGTTTTATTTTTTCGAAGAATCCGAATCACCGAGAGATTCGAGCGCGCCTGGTCTTTGGCCGCTTTCTCGTAAAGATAGACAGGGATATCCAATTCATCGCCGACGCGTTTTCCCAGACGGTTGGCGCAAGCGACCGCTTCTTCCCAACTGATATTGCTGACCGGAATGAATGGGCAAACATCAGTCGCGCCCATACGCGGATGCGCGCCTTTATGTCCGCGCATGTCGATCAGCTCCGCCGCCTTTTTGATGCCGCGAAAGGCAGCTTCCACCGCCGCTTCAGGATTCCCGACAAACGTCACCACCGTCCTATTCGTACTCGCGCCAGGATCGACATCGAGCAACGAAACGCCCTCTACCGATTCAATTGCATCGGTAATCTGCCGAATAGCATCCAGATCGCGCCCCTCAGAAAAATTCGGCACGCACTCGATCAGGTTTTGCATAATCACGGAATTTCTAAACAGGATTTACGCGATTGACTGAATTGCAAGATCACAATCGGTCTTGAGTCGGTCTGATTTTTGT
>QHOW01000222.1 GCA_003219435.1 Verrucomicrobiota bacterium
ACATGCTTGGTGAGTATCGCCGAGCCGTAGTCATAGTCGCCCACATAGCAGTCTACGATCCCTGGGTCGAGTTGCGCCGGCAGGGGGGTGACTACATCCGAGAACATGTCGTCAGCCAGCCAACTCACCCCGTTGTCGTTGGACTTGCGCGCCCACATCCGGTAACACGGCGTGTTGGCACCTGGCGCACCGCAACTCCCGGTCTCTCGCGCGTCATACCACGTCGCAAACAGCGTGCCAGCCGGGCTGACCGAAAGGTTAGGCTGCCACTGGGGACGGGTAGTTGTGTCGGTGTTCAACTTGAGCGGCGTGCTGAAGTTGACGCCGCTATCGGTGGAGCGGATGTAAAAGACATCGCCGGCATCGGCGCCAGCGCCGTGCTGGGCATAGACGTAGCTCACTACGTGGTTGAAGGCGGCAGGCTCACCCCAGCCCATGTGCCGCCAGTATGTACCGAACATGGTGGCGAAGTAGCTGTTACTGCTGCAAAGGCCCGTGCCTGGCCCTGAGAAGTTGGGGCCGTTGTAGGTGTTGGTCCAGCTGTTTCCACCGTCGGTTGATCTGTAGATTTTGTTGCTGCGAGGACCGGCCAGTCCCCCGCCCCCTTCGTCCATGCCCGCGACATACACGTCGCCTGTAACCAGGTCGCCGGTGATTTGGACGTCCCGGATGAATGGGCTGGCGGGGGCCAGCTGTCGCTGGGTCCAAGTAACACCATTGTCAGTAGAGAAGCGGACATTGAGGCTCCCTCCATCAGAGAAGTCGTTCCAGGAAACGTACATGTTGCCAAAGTGCGGAGAGGCTGAGTTGTTGTCGGAATAGCCAGACTCGCGGTCGTCACTGAAGCCGTTGTGAATGCAAGAATGGGTGGTCCATCTATTCGGTGCCCAGGGAGTGGTGGACTTGTACGCACCGATGCCTTGACCGCCGCAGCCTATGTCAAGAAAGATAGCAAACCAAGTCTGGGTTGGGCTGTTGTACAGAGCAACGGGGTCGCCCAGGGTATTCGAGAAGGGGCTGTGACCCTGGGCGGTAGTGAGACGGGTGAAGGTAGTGCCGCCATCGGTGGAAACTGATGCGCCAGAGATGTTGATGGGGTTGAGGAAGACGTCTCGTGAGTCGTTGTAGGTGACGACGATCTGGTTGGGGTTATCCGGATTAGCCAGACTGTATGTCTCCGACTGGGTAACGTGGGGAGAGATGTCGGCCCCGGTGATCAGGTCCACGTCCGCTGCGCCAAACGCCAGGGGGGCCAACGCTTTTTCGATACCCTGTTTCAGCGCGGCGAAAATTGGAGTCGCTGAACCTCCCTGCGCCTGGCCGCAGGCAATCATGATGCCTCCGGCTCGTAAGTTCTCTTGCCTGTCAATGCCCAGTTCGTGAATTTTGGAACAGTCAAATCCAGCAGGGAGACCGAGGACGTCCATCGGCCCGAGAATCTTATGTTTCGGCTGCGCTTGTCCGAGTGCGGAGAACGTGCCAAAGCCCACCAGCGCCAGAAAGACGCCGGCCAGGACTATAAACAGGCCGATTAAGACGCGCAGATTAAAGAACCCGCCTTCGCGAGGGCTACGGCGGGCGGGTGCGGATTGTGAAGCGGATTTCTTTTTCATGATTGGATTTTAGGTTGAGGTGGCGGTTTTAGTTTTTTGGTTTCCTATTTCCCCTGGCTTTTTCGGTTGGTTCTGAGAGAGAAACACCCTTTTTAGTTAAAAGGGCGACGGCGTGTCAATACTTTTTTAAAAAAAATGTGGGCTTCCTGGCTTCACGGTTTCCTGATGTCACCGCGCCTAATCCTGGTTTGCCGGCGCGCGATGCACTTTGTTGCCACGTCGGCGCGGAGTCTCCCGCTGCTGCGGGATCACTTTTAATTCCAAACGAACAAGAATCGGAAGCTTGAGCATGTCGCTGCGATGGAGCTTCGCCCTGGCTTTTGTGATGAGACTATAAACAGCGCGCTCCCGATGGAGCTGGATTTTCGAAAACACCCCACTGCGCGATTTTACGAAGGCACTAGCGTAATGACTACTGCGGTTGCAACGGCATCAGAGCGCCGTAGGCGTGGCAGGTTTAGAGTTTCGCGGCAGCCTATCGAACGAGCTCCCTTTGGAGCGGCATGCGAATGCCAGGACCCGGCGTGGCCAGCAAATGACAAATGTCGACTGAATGGACGAAATCCGAATGCCTAACCACGAATGGACACCAATAAACACTAATGAAAACGAACCAAGATCGCTGCCAGCTGTTGCCCACTAAATACCCAAAAAGACGCGAAAAAAATCCCCGAGCCAGAAATCGCTAAGCCCTTTTCGTATCTTTCGCTTATTTCGCGGGCGATCTGCTTACCTCTCCTTATTTGTGTCCATTCGTGCTAATTCGTGGTTTTCTCCTTATCCACGAACGGCCTTGAACGTGCCGTGCTTCGAAGGTCGGTCTCCAAGGAGAGGGGAGAATTCCGCCTCGCCTCTTATCGAGCCATCTGTTTCAAACTTTCCTTTGAACACCAATGTTCCCGGCTCGCGCCCGACGTTGCCGAGCAGAAATTCCACAGGACGTGAGAACGTCACCGAGTTTCCTTGTTCTTGGCTCCACTTTGCCTGCGAAGGCTTGGCGGGCGCCCACACCTTCAACCTCGGATCCAGCAGGAGAAAAGTGCCTTTTCCCTCGCCTTGAACGTCAAAGCGCAGTGAACGGCTCTCGCCATTCGTGAACGTGATGTCCACCTTCCAACTGCCGATCATGTTCGGAGACTGTGCGTGAGACAAGGCGGCGATGCATGCTTGGGCCACTATCATCGGCATCAATGCCCGCCTTGCTTTCATGGTCCCCCGGCAGCCTAGGCAGACGCGCGGCAACGTGTCAAGCATGTTTTGGTTTTTGGATTTTCCTGTGGTCTGTTAATCGGACGAGCCCATCTGATTGACCTGCGACGTGCGTACACCGAACATTAATGCGCACCGAAGCAAAGGCGGCGCCGTTTGCGCGACGCCGCCTTGGTTGAAGTTGCCTTGCTCGATTCCCTACAGGCCCCTCACCCTCACTTCGTTCGAACAGTTCCTGGTGCCCGCTTCGCACACCTGATACGTGAAGAATCCATGAGTAGTGAGCACGTCCGCATATCTGCCGGTGTTCTGGACCGTCGCGATCCGAACTCCATCGCGGTAGATGTTTATGGTAGGCGAGGTCGCCCCAGTCCAGCTGAGACGAACTTGTACCCGGTCTTGCCCCCTCTTCTCGTTGGCCGTCAGCACAATCCGACCCGGGGTTGGGGTTGGGGTCACTGTTGGCGTCGGGGTCGGCGTAGGCGACGCACAAGGACTCACTGGGCAGTTGAAGATATCCATCGTTGCTGAAACGGCGCCAGTCCCATCGTAGCCGCCTGCCGCCCAGAAGTGGTCCGTGCCGTCGGTGTCCATGGCGGCGTTCCGCCGTGCGGTCAGCATTGGCATACCTACTGACCAGGTATCGCTCAGGGGATCATAAATGTCCACCTCGTTAGAAGGCGTAGGGAATTGCCCACCCAAGACATACAACTGATTGCAGAAGTTTAGCCCCCGCGTGTTGCTTGTGGCCCTCGGTATGCTGGCAATGGTGGAGATATTATCGGCCACCGGATCAAAGACAAAAGAGTCTGTAGTGTCGGTGAGACTGCCGGCCACGATATCGGAGCCGCCACCTGTGTAGATCAGGCTGCCTATGGTGGTGGTCGGTATATACGAGCGCGGCACTGGCAGCAACGTACTCTTTTGCACCCAGCCAGCGGGACTAGGAGTAAACTCCCAGAT
>QHOW01000223.1 GCA_003219435.1 Verrucomicrobiota bacterium
GGCCTCAGGGTGAATACGCAACATTTTACCAAGCAAAGTTGCCGTGCTTTGTGAGTTTCCGCCCGGCTCGATATGACCAGCGTCGTCGTCGCATTCACCGCCGCCATCTCCGATGCCGATATACAGGTTGCCTTCGTCGCCTTGGCGCTGGCTGAAGCCAAGCCAATTCGCATCATGAGTAACTTGCGGCTGATCGACAAGGAGGAGCGTTGCCTCGCTCCCTGGGTCGGCGATGTCGGGGTCCGCCGAGACTTGAAACTCCGCGATGTGGTTTACGACGTGTCCGGCTGGACGTGCGGTGTAGGAGACATAGAATCGGCCGTTGACCGCATAGTTCGGATCGAACGCCAGAGCGTGCAGCCCTGGTTCGGCCGCGAGGTAGACTTCAGCGGTGATATCGAGAAACGGTATCGGATTCACCGTTCCGGATGGGAGGTTGATGATCTTGATCTTCCCCCCCTGTTCCACCACGAAAAGCCGGGCCGTATCCCCGGGCGGAGCAGCTATGCCAAGCGGAAGGGTGAAGCCGCCCGCGGTCCGTGTCGCCTGGAGGGCGTAGCCAGTGCCCGTCGTTAGAATTAAGACAAGCGCCGCCAGAAAACCGGCGGTGAAGAAGCATTTGATGCCGCGCGAAAAAGTGCAGGAGTCCGTGGTTTTTCCCATTGTTTTCATATTTTTTCCCTTTTGCTGGAGAAGTCATTCGAATCAACAAGCAAAAATTTGGAAATCAAGAAAAATTTGACCGCGAAGTGTTTGCCGCCGTTCAGCGGCGTATCAAAAAGGTAACACCGTTGTTACTTTTGGACGTGACTGAGGCGTGGCGTCCCTTCTGGGTTAGCGAATTCGAGCTTGACAAGAAACTCAAATTTGATCATGGGTGCAGGGGGAAACCACAAACGAAAGAAAACATCTATGACCAATCTTATTCACATCATCAACGCCATTTGTTCAGGCGAAAATTCACGTAGTCGGCCGCCATTGCGGTGCGGATTTCTTCTCATTGCCCTTGTCCTCGCCTGGTTTACGCTTGCGCCGCAAGCGCGAGCGGTTTGTCAAGAGGCCTGCTTAACGAACGACAACACCCTGTTCGGTGAAGATACGCTCATCAACGTCACAACCGGCACCGACAATGTGGCTCTGGGTCATTCGGCGCTCTCTAGCAACACAACCGGCCTCAACAACACGGCGACAGGCGATGACGCTCTTACTGTCAACATTTCGGGCTTCAACAATACGGGCATCGGTTGGCATGCGCTGGATAGTAACACCATTGGCGTCAAAAATACGGGCATCGGTTGTGACGGCCTCTCCGGTAATACCACCGGTAGCAACAACACAGCAGTGGGTACTCGATGCCTCGTAAAGAATACTAACGGCAACAACAACGTCGCAATGGGCCTCCAAGCCGGTGAGAATAATGTTAGCGGCAGCAACAACGTTTTACTGGGCTTTAGCGCCGGTCGATTTCTCACCAACGGCAGTAACAATATCGACATTGGCAACCCTGGTGTCGCTGGCGAGTCCAATACAATCCGCATCGGTCAGGTAGGAACTGGTACGGCTACCTTTATCGCCGGCATTAATGGGACGGCTGTTGCAGGGGGAGTAACAGTCCTAGTAAATTCCAACGGCCAACTCGGCACAATGATTTCCTCGGAGCGTTTCAAGGACGCCATCGAACCGATGGACAAGGCCAGCGAATCGATCCTCGCACTCAAGCCTGTGACCTTCCACTACAAACAGGAGCTTGACCCCCAAGCCATTCCGCAGTTTGGCCTGGTGGCGGAGCAGGTGGAGAAGGTCAATCCTGATCTAGTGGCTCGTGATGCCCAGGGCAAGCCTTACACCGTCCGTTACGAGGCGGTGAACGCGATGCTCCTTAACGAGTTTCTCAAAGAGCACCGCAAGGTTCAGGAACTGGACCGCAAGGGGCGAGAGCAGGAAGCGGCTATCGCGCAACAACAGAAGGAAATTCAAGCTCTCACCGCAAGCCTCAAAGAGCAGGCATCGAAAATCCAGAAGGTGAGCGACCAGCTTGAAGTGAGCAGAGCTGCATCGCGAGTGGTCGTAAACAACGAATAGAGTTGCCGAAGCTACCCGAAAGGGAACCGTTATCTAGGCCACCACGGCTTACGGCGGAACACCCAGCAGTTTTGGGCGGCGGTAAGCAGAGGAGGCGAGCCGAGCGATGCCCATACGACGGGAGACCCCGCCGAGCCGCGCACTGCGTTCGGCGCTCCTGTAATGTCAGCATCAGAGTGCTGGCGCTGCGCTCCTCAACTCCCGATGTAACCGGTGGACGGCATTGGCATCGAATGTACCCGGCCGTGCCATGAGTTAGCCTCGTTGGCAAGCTTACTAAGGCACCCGCAATCGGTGTCGTCGCAGTATTGTCGGTGACAGCACAAAACGGGCCCAACGGACCGCGCTATTGCCAGGATCTGCCGAGGAAAAAGGCGCGGCGACCGTTCCTTAACGGGCGGAGCCTTCCACGACCGTGATCGTCGAGTTTGCTGTGACCGAGGGCAATGTATCGATGATCCCGCTCGGCCATACCACCGTCACTGATGCCGCCCTGCCCCTTCCGATCCCGAAATGCAGCGGCTCGCTGCCCTGCGACGCATTCTCGCCTCCTCCTCCGCCATTATTCTCCCGGAAAACGATCAAGGTACCCCGATTCACAGTTACGCGCGCGCCGATTCCGTCCCTATTCGATTGCACGCCCACGAGCTTCACTTTGATGAAATGATTGCTATTCCCATTGTTCTTGAAGAGGCGGTGGCGCCCGGTCGTCTCTGGCCCGAAATCTCCTTCCGCGCCGATCCCGTCTTTTACTATGAGGTCGAGGAATCCGTCGTTGTTATAATCCACCCATGCCGCGACCTTATGCGCCGAGGTACTCAGATTATCCTGGAGCGCCACGCCCGCCGCGGCTGCCACGTCGGTAAATGTTCCATTCCCATTGTTGTGGTAAAGGATATTGGCATTTCCGACGCCTATGTTATCTGTGCCGGGTCGCGTTACAAATAGGTCGAGAAATCCGTCGTTATCGTAATCGCCCCAAACCGCGGCCCAAGTATTGGTTGTCGTGTCGATACCGGCTTCTACCGACACATCGCTAAACGTGCCGTTGCCATTGTTGCGAAGGAGCGTGTCTACCAACGGATTCTGACCGGATGCTTGTCCTCTGGAAATATAGAGGTCGAGCAAGCCATCGTTGTTATAGTCGCCCCACGCAATGCCTTTGGCATTTGTAAGTGGCATCACACCTGCGGCGGCCGACACATCGACGAATGTGCCACCCTGATTCCGATATAATGCGGGTTTTTCCACCGAGAAGGCGACATCCATGAAGCCGTCATTATCATAATCCGCGAACGAACAAATGGTCCCGTGAAATCCCCCGCGCGTGGCCCTGGCCAGGCCCGCCGCGTTGGCGACCTGCGTGAAGGTGCCATTCCCATTGTTTTTGTAGAGGAGGTTCGGGCTGGCGAAATTCTTTACGAACAGGTCCAGCTTGCCATCGTTATCGTAATCGACCCAAAAACCGCATTGCCCCTGTGCATTTGAGGTTGCTATTCCTGCGGCTACAGTGACGTTTTCAAACGTCCCATCACCATTCCCTTTGAAGAGTAGATCGCGTTTCAGCGCGGTCCCTACGGGCATTTCGGCCGAGAAGCCGCGCCAATCCGCGGTATCAAAACTTGGGGCCCTTTCGATACCCGAAGTTGCCCGGATGTCGGTGAACGTGCCACCGGCATTATTTCGATACACGAATGGCTCGCTGCTGAGCGTCGGCACGATCAGATCGAGAAAGCCGTCGTTGTTCATGTCGCCCCAGATCGGGTTGCCCCACGACTTGTCTAGTTCGGGGAGTAAACCGACTTGTGCTGTCACCTCTTGGAACTGCTGGGCGACCGATACCGACGAAAGAGCCGTTACCAATCCGGCAATGGTCGCCAGGTGGAAGAGTGCTTTTCTGATGCCTGATCGAGTTCGCCACAAATCGCGAGGGCCGCAGAGTGCGGCTTTAATAAAAAGACAATACGTGTTCATAAAAGGATTATAATATTTGGTTTCACTTGGATTGGATGTGCCACTCTTTGAAAGTAATATGACCGGGCGCGGGCTGCAATGGTTACAAAATTTTTTGCCGTGTTGTCGCGATGCTCGCCGTAGCGAGTACCGAACCCCCAACGCAGGTCTAGCCCACGGGCAAATCAGCCAGAGCCGAAGTGCGTTGAAACACCGGCTGACGTAATCCACTCATTTTTAGCCAGTCTTTTCCAGTCAGTCAACATCATGTTTCATTTTTCGCTTTTTCAAAACGGTTTTATCGCCTCGGTGCGCGGACGGACGGCGAGACCAAAATGTAAGCCCGGGCAATTCGAGGCTTTTTGAACGAGGCGCGAAACTCTTTGCCCGTGCTTACCGCTTGACAGATAGCGTCGAAAATCATAGACAAAAGAAAATTCATCTGATCTCACCCGAACGGCAAAGGCAGTTTCTGCGGTTACTCGCCATCTTGTCACGAAACAACAAACTGAAATGAAATTACATACCTTCGGATATTCGCTATGAAAACCATTCGACCTTTGAGAAGCTGTCGTCTGCGTTTACAAACGCGGTTTTTCCTTGCCGCGCCCATGATCCTGCTCTTGCTCGCAACGCAGGATATCGCCGTTGGCCAAAGTGCGACGGGAAATTTCAGCGCCGGTAGTAACGATCTGGATACCGCGGACCTCAACTTGCCAAGGCGTAACACAATCTACGTAACAGATTATCGCGTCGACGCGATCGAGATATTTTCCTTGAGGGGGTCCCATGTGGGGGGATTCGACATGCCCGTTAAGCCGACGGGCCTTGTCTTCGATAATGCCGGGAATCTATACGTGGCGAGCGACGACCCTGCCGGAAACTCGATTCAGAAGTTCGCGCCGGATGGCACCGTCTCTGTCTTCGCGGATAGCGGCTTGAGCAATCCGTCCGCCCTCGCGTTTGACAGCGCCGGAAACCTCTATGTCGCAAATCCGGCCAACAATACGATCGAGAAGTTTACACCGGACGGTATCGGTACGGAGTTTGCGAATGAAGTAGATGGTTTGCTCCAGCCAGTCGGTCTGGCCTTTGACATGGCAGGCAACCTTTACGTGTCAAACGCGATTGGCGGGCCGATGGGTATCGGCTCGATTGAAAAGTTCACGCCAGACGGCGTAGGGTCGGTGTTCGCCGACACCGGGTTGCGGACCCCATTCGGACTCGCATTTGACAGCGCCGGCAACCTCTACGTGTCAAACAACCGCAGCAACACGATCGAAAAGTTTTCTCCCACAGGGCAGGATCTGGGTGTATTCGCCAGCACTGGACTGCACGGCCCGCTCGGGATGATGTTCGATCGCACTGGTAACCTCTACGTTGCTAATGTGGACAATGCCACAATCGAAAAGTTTTCTCCCACAGGGCAGGATCTGGGTGTGTTCGCTCACACTGGAGGGGGGCCGCACTTTCTCGCGATGTTTAGGCCGAGCCAGTAGACTTGGTGCCGTGAGCGCCAAAGTTTCTCATCCTTGGCGACCGAAATGAAATTACGCCTATGATATTCGCCATGAAAACCATTCGACCTTTGAGAAGCTCTCTTCTGCGTTTACAAACGCGGCTTTTGCTTGCTGCGCCTATGATCCTGCTCTTGCTCGCAACGCAGGATATCGCCGTTGCCCAAAGTGCGACGGGAAATTTCAGCGCCGTTAGCGGTGATTTGAATACCGGTGACCGAATCTTACTAATGACCAAAAGAATTTACGAAACCAATTATCAAAGCGGTACGGTCGAGATATATTCCTTGCGGGGGTCCGATCTCGGGACGTTCGTCAGGGTGCCTCACCCGACGGGTCTGGTTTTTGATGATGTCGGGAATCTATACGTGTCGAGCGACAAACGTCCCAACTACACGATTCAGAAGTTCGCGCCGGACGGCACAGGCTCGATATTCGCGGATAGCGGCTTGAACGGTCCGCACGCGCTTGTGTTCGACGGGGCCGGCAACCTCTATGTCGCAAATGCGTTTGACGACACGATCGAGAAGTTCACGCCAGACGGAGTCGGCACTGTTTTTG
>QHOW01000002.1 GCA_003219435.1 Verrucomicrobiota bacterium
GCAAGCGGGAATAGGAGATTTCATAACCGGCAGTGCGACACTGGCGGCCCACCTTCTGCCACAATGCGTTACTCCTTGTCAAGTCCACGAGGATACAAATTACCCGGCACCTGGTTATTCTGAACGCGGTCGCCGCGCTTCGAGTGCCCAGCACCAGATCACCGAATGCGCACGGATTTCGCACTTGCGCGCCTCACGGGAACCGCCTAATAGCTTTAGCTTTCATGATCCACCACGTCGTTCTCTACAAGCTTAAGCCCGAGGTCACTCCCGCCCGTGTAGAGGCCATGATGATGAACGCGCGCATGCAACTGCTAAAAATTCCGGAAGTGCTGAGCATCAAATGCGGGAAACGGGTCGATTCTGAATCGCCGTGGCCATTCTTTATCGCGATTGATTTTGAGTCGATGGACAAGTACGCCATCTTCCGTGAGGACTCCATTTTCGTGAAGTTTACGGAGGAGATCATCAAGCCGAACACGGCAGATTCGTTGGTCCTGGACTTCGAGATGGATCCGGGCAAAGACGTTCGCTTTTCGTAGTTTCACACATTAACCATCCCCGCTGGCGGCGCGCCCGGCCCGCCTCCGCCTTGGACGGGCTCCGCCGTGGCGAGCGGTCGCGCCCTACCATTGCTATTTCCGCGCGCTGCGCGTAATCATCGATCTTCGATGCGCCTCGGATATCTTTATTCCCGGTATCCCGTTATTTCGCAGACGTTTTGCGATGCGGAGATGCTGGCGTTGGAACGGCTCGGGATCGAACTTGAGATTGGTTCCGTTTATCCGCCGCTCACCAGTTTGCGCCACGAACATGTCTCCAGGCTGCATGCGCCTGTTCGCTACGCGCCTCCCCAGGAAATCTTAAAGATTTGGGAGAAAGCCGCGAAGACGACGGGGAAATGGCCCGGTGCGCTTGTCGATCAGCACGAACGGAAATACGGCCCGACCTTCAAGGCCGGGCAGCGCGCCCGCAATGCGCTTTACTTCGCGGACCTTTTTGCGCGCAACGGCGTCGATCATTTTCATGTGCATTTCGCAAACCGAGCAGCGCACACGGCCATTTTCCTGAAAGAAATTTCGAAAATTCCTTTCAGTGTCACGGCACACGGACAGGATTTCATGAAGGACCTCGGAAACGATGAGCTTCTGCGTGAGATCTGCGCCGCCGCCGAGTTTGTCGCGGCTGAAACTGATTACAGCCGTGAGCTGCTTTGCCAGCGGTGCCCCGGCGCGGCTGCGGAAATTTACCGGATCTACAACGGCATCGACCTGACGCGTTTTCCAGACCCGTATGACGAAACGGCGCGCCCGGCGGTCGCGCCCTACCAAATACCCGGCAACGCGGCGCCGCGCATCATCAGCATAGGACGGCTGGTTGCGTTCAAAGGATTCGATTACCTCATCGACGCTTGCGGGGAGTTGGCACGACGCGGATTCGATTTCACGTGCGAAATAATCGGCGACGGTCCGCTGCGCGATGATCTTCAGGCAAAGATCGACATGTTGAAGCTCTCACCCCGAGTTAAGTTGGTTGGCTCTCTGTCGCAGGGAGCTGTGATCGAGAAATTGCGAGTTGCCGATATCTTTGCGCTCGCCTCGGTGACGGATAAGCAAGGCGCCAGCGACGTTTTTCCAACCGTGATCATCGAAGCGATGGCGGCTGCGCGTCCGGTTGTTTCGACTCGTCTTGCTGGAATTCCGGAATTGGTCGCGCCCGGCGAAACGGGATTGTTAGTGGCGCCCGGAAATGCAAACGCGCTGGCCCAAGCACTCGAGGAACTGATCCGGAACCCCGAATTGCGCTCGCGTTACGGTCGCGCCGGGCGGGCGCGAATCGAACAGCATTTCCGAATCGAGCACACAGTTGCGCCGTTGGTCGAGCTGTTCGAGAAGACCCCGGCCGCCTCGGCCAAATCTCGTCAGCGGCGCGCTTCGCACCCGTCTTCGCAGGACTACGGCGTGGCAGGCAGCGAAGCGCCTGCAGCGGCACATCAGATCGCCTATCTGATAGATCGGTGGCCGGATAAAGATTTGCCTCTCATCGAACGCGAGCTCGGAGAGATGATGCGGCGCGGCGTCTCGATCGTTCCGTTCGTGTGCGAATTGAACTCAGCCGTCCGTTTGAGTCGGGTCATGGAACGAATGGCGCCCTGGCTGGAATTTTTGCCGGATGCGATGGTGATTGAGGCGGAATGGCGGGCAAATCCTGCGCTAGCGCAAAGGTTGGAAGAAGAACGAGCACAGCAGAGGAACCGGGTGCCAAGCGTAACCTTTTTGCGGCAGGCGCGTTTTGCTCTCGTGTTGCAAACACTGCTTCGAGACAAAAAAGTGTCTCATCTTCACGCTACGAGTTCTCGTGCGCTGGTCTGTGCACTCATGCTAAGAAAACTTCTCAACGTGACGGTGAGCGCGACGATCGAGCCGCGGCCAGAATTACCGCGAGCCTGGATCCAAGATGCGTTGTCAGAGTGTGTCGCCGCTCGTTTGAGCGATCGCAAATTGCTGCATCAGCGCGGCGGTTCTTTCCTTGTTGATAAGACGACATTCCGTTCGGCTCCGCGGAAGGCACTCGGGTTCGTGAGTCAAAAGATCGGGATCGATTTGACCGCAGGGGCGCGTTTCTGGCAGGAATGGGCGAAGTTGCTTTTGCGCTGCAGCTGCCGCGATTGAAAATCGGAAATCGAAAATGAAGAAGGCCATTCTACTTGCAGGAGGAGCCGGGACGCGACTTTTCCCGCTCACCAAGATCGTCTGCAAACAGCTTCTTCCGATCTACGACAAGCCAATGATTTGTTACCCGCTGGCCACGCTTATGCTCGGTGGTCTGCGCGACGTGCTGATCATTACCACGCCGAAAGATTTACCGATGCTGCGCGATTATCTGGGCGACGGTACCCAACTTGGCATTCGCATCGAATACGCCGAGCAGCCGAAGCCGGAAGGAATCGCCCAAGCTTTCCTGATCGGCGCAAAATTCATCGGCGCCTCCGGCGCGTCGCTCATTTTGGGAGACAACATTTTCTACGGGAAACTCGATTTTTACCGTGACGCTTTGGCCATCGAGCAGGGGGCTTGCATTTTTGGATATCAAGTCCGCGATCCGCAGCGCTATGGCGTAGTGGAGTTCGACGCCGAGGGAAAGGCAATTAGTCTGGAGGAAAAGCCGAAGCAACCGAAGAGTCATTACGCGGTGCCGGGGCTTTATGTTTACGATGAGCGCGTTGTCGATCTTTGCCGATCCCTGCGTCCATCGGCGCGCGGCGAACTCGAGATCACGGATTTGAATTTGCTCTATCTCAAGGAGAAGCAGCTACACGTGAAGTTGCTCAGCCGCGGCATGGCGTGGCTCGACACCGGCACCCAGACCAGCTTGCTCGAAGCCGGCAATTACATTGCGACAATCGAACATCGACAAGGATTGAAAATCGCCTGTCTGGAGGAAGTCGCCCTGCGCACGGGCTTTATCAACCAGTCACAATTGTCGAGGATCATCGACCGCTTGCCGAAAGGCGAGTATCGGAACTATCTGAAAATGGTCTGCGACGAAGGGCCAGGTGCCGCTCCAGAGCCGGTGAGATAGGAATTTGGGTTGCGGTCGCCGCCGCGGCGACCTGGTTTCGGCGTCGCGCCGAAATAACCTTTTCTTTAGATGAAGACTGCTCGACCGATTGGCGCCGAAGAAAAGTTCGCGACTCGCGAACACTTTCGGAGTCGCCAGCACGCGTGACGCGTGCGCTACCCAAAAATCATTTGGGTTGCTCGCGCAGCAGATGATTCGTGTCGGCAAGTAATTTTGTCATCGCGTCCGCTTCTGTCCCTTCGTAATAACCGCGAATTTGACCCTGCCTGTCCACCAGCACCATCCGTGTGCTGTGGACGGGAATTCCTTCGGCATCGCTTCCATCGGATATGGCAAGCTTGAAGCCGTCGTGCGAAAGTTTGTAGATCGCAGACTTTGGTCCCGTGAGAAAATCCCAGCGCTTCGGTTCGGCATGCAACTTCTCCGCGTACCCGCGCAGGACTTCCGGTGTGTCGGTCTCCGGATCGACGCTAAACGAGACCAGATGCACATCGGTCTTTTCCAACGGCTTCTGCAATTCACTCATCCGGGTGCTGATCAGTGGGCACGGTCCGCGACAACTTGTAAAAATGAAATCAGCGATCCAAATTTTTCCGTTTAATTGCGCCGACCCAAACGGCTGCCCGTTCTGGTTGACGAGCTGGAACGGCGGCACCATGCCGTATGAAGGGACGGCGCGCTGTCGGAGCGCGTTCACTTCAACCTGACGCAGCCAGAGCAACAGCCCGAGCGTGACAAACGGAATGAGAATCAGGATGACTTTCCACGCGGTCGCGCTGCGCGATCGAGCGGAGGCCGCAGTTACTGAAGTCGTATCAGTCATTCTATCAGCGCAAGAGGGCCGTAGGGAAGCTGACAGCTTCCCCTACCAAGGTCACAGGAATCGCATTCATGATTTGGTCAGCACGAGCGCGCCCAAAAGCAGCGGGAGATAAACGATCGAGCCGATAAACAACAGGCGTGCCGATGCGGGCGTGCGCAGTCGCAAAAAACGCATCGCAACAGCGATAAACAACCCGCCCAGCGCAAGCTCAACCGGAACATAAAACATCGTCACGACTCCGAGAGAAGCGGGTAACCCGGCGATGATGAGCAACAAGATGCAGAAGAACACACTTTGACTGGCACTTCGTTCGCCACTGCGGTCGTCGCTCGAAATCATTCGGAAGCCGGCGCGCGAATAATCATCCCGATACATCCAGGCAATGGCGAAGAAATGGGGGAGTTGCCACAAAAAGAGAATGGCAAAAAGGCTCCATGCACCGGCATCGACCGTTCCACGAGCTGCTGCCCAGCCTACCATCGGCGGGATCGCGCCCGGGATCGCGCCCACAGCGGTGTTTGCTGTGCTGGTGCGTTTAAGCGGCGTGTAAGCGAAAATGTAAATCACGATCGTTATCGCTGCCAGCACAGCGCTCAGAAGGTTGCAGGCAATCGCCAAATAGCCGATTCCGAAGATCGAGAGGACTGTCCCGAGGACGAACGCTTCCAAGGGACGCATGCGACCGGCCGGAATCGGCCGCGTCCTTGTTCGATGCATCAACGCATCGAGCCTGCGCTCCCACCATTGGTTGAGCGCGGCTGCGCCCGCCGCCGCCGCCGCAGTTCCAAAGACGACGTGAAAAAGCGCGATGTAATCAATGGGCGGTTCTGCCCCGAGATAAAAACCGACAGCGGTCGTGAGAAGCACAAGCAGGGTAAGCCGCGCCTTGACCAATTCGGCGAAATCCGAAGCGATCCGCCCTCGCGTGGATGCGAGATTCGTATTTTGGGCTTCGAGTGCGGCGGTTTTCATGCAGATCGAGAGATTGGCAGGGCGCCACCGCCGTGCGCGCCGCACCGCGAAACCGCCAAAATTCGCCAGCAACTCGCCGAGATGCTCACGCCAAAAGATAGCATGACCGCGCCGACCGCGACATGCGCCGTCGCGACATCAGCGGCCTTGTTGCTCCAAATCGTCCAAGCCCCGAGCGCAATCTGGCAAACGACCAGCGCGACCCAAAAGATCGACAATCCTGACAGAGTCGGGACATCGCGCGCATCTCTCCAAACACGCAAACAAAATGCAATGATCGCAATTGCAATCAGCAGCGCGAGAAGGCGGTGCGCCATTTGCAGCCAGATTTGGAACGCATCCACGTCCGATAAGCCTCGCGCATCGCGCCAGGCGTTGATCTTTGCAATCGCAGTCTCACTCGTGTCCGGAATCCAGGCGCCGTTTGCCGTGGGAAAATCGAGGATGGCCAGATCGCGATGTTGGTGACGCATCGTCGCGCCCAGCGCAAGCTGCGCATAGATTGCGAAAGTGATTAACGACGCAAGCGTCTTGATCGGCTCGAATGTTTTTGGCGCCACAAAGACATTTGAAAGTCTGCGCCAAAATTTTGTCGTTATGAGCGCGACCAGCACGACGAGTCCAAGGAACGCTTGCGCGAGACAGGCATGAAAGATTCCGATCTCGTCTTTCAGCATGGTGACGCGGAGACCGCCGAGAATTCCCTGCAAGATAACGCCGGCAAGGGCGATCACGCCAAGATTGCACGCCCATGGTCGATCGTCACTGCGCCAAAGCCAAATCGCGAGAATGATCGTCAGGAATCCGACTGCTGAAGCGATTAAGCGGTGGGTATGCTCAAACAAAACGCCGCCAATCCATTTTGAGACGGGAAATAAAAACATGTTGTAACCGAACGTCGTCGGCCAATCGGGCACCGCGAGACCGACGCCTTTGCTCGTGACCATTCCGCCGCTGCAAATGAGCAACAACGTCGCGACGCATGTGAGCCACGCAAAACGGTTCAGCGCTTTACTGTAGCGGCCCGGAAATCTTTCAGGGTCGCCACGATTCGAGATCGACTTGTCCACCGTTGGAAAATAACCGCGATGGAAACAAATGCGACGGTCACAGACCGCCGCTACAAGAAGAGTGTTATCCGCCGGGAGTCGGCGATGGCGCAGGAGGTGCGCTTTGCGCGCCGCCAGCCAACTCGGCGCGTTCTTTGAGCCACGCCTGATAATCCGCTGGTGTATCGACCGCCAGCGTGCCCTTCATTCCATAATGACCCAAGCCGCAAAGCTGGCCGCAAATCACTTCGTAGGTCCCGGTCTTGATTGGCGTGAACCACATCGGAATGAGCGAGCCAGGAATTGCATCCGCCGCGATGCGCATGTCCGGCAGAAAGAAATCGTGAATTACATCTTTCGATGAAAGCTCAATGATGACCGGGCGCTCCACTGGCACATGCAGTTCGCCAAGCGTCACGATATCGTCTTTGCCGGCGGGGTCGTTCGAATCGAGGCCGATGGGATTTGAGTTGCTCACCAGGCTAACATCGCGCCGGCCAAATTGGCCATCCGGCCCGGGCAGATGAAAATTCCAGTTGAACTGCTGGCCAATAACATGGACCAGAAGCGCCTCTTTGCCTGGCGGAAATTGATTGACCCGTTTTGCCCAAAGCGGAATCGCGAACCCGAGCAGTAGGACTGCTTCGATCAAGACAACGGAGAATTCCAGATGCGTCGAGATGCCGCTCCTGACACCTCGATGATCGGCAACTGGATGCCGGCCTCTCCGGAAGCGAATCAAAACGAAAACAAAGAACGCCGACCAGCCAAGAAAAAGCGCCCCCATGAACCAATGGCAGAACTCGAGGATGTGATCGATCTGGTAGCCGTGGGAGGAAGCGTTTGGCGGCTGGCCGAGAAATTCATTGATTAGCGCGAGGCTACTCATATTTGCTCAGCTCTTCCTCGGTCATCTCTTGATAAGGCTCGGCTGGCATGCGCCCATGCCGCCAAAGATGAAAACTGAATGCGCCGATTCCACCTAGGACCGACATCACAGCTCCAAAAAGAAACCAGATCGCCACCGCCATGTGCTCGGTCGATTTGCCATCTTTTGCGCCGTAGCAAAACGGACATGCCAGCGCTTGCCCAACCGGCGAAAAGATCGACAAGAGCAAGATCGACAAAATTTTCGCTTTCATGTGATGAGGCGAAGCCGTTTCATTTTCCGATAAAACCAGACGCCGTAAACGACCAGCGCGACCGCGACCACAAACGAGCAGATTGCGCCGGCCAGATAAATCGGCGCGCCTTCCACGAGATCGACCCAGATGCACCATGCTCCGATCCCGAGCGCGAGCAGCGTCGAAAAAATAATGAAAACAATATGGAAACCTTTAAGGGACATTTAACGAAAGACCGGGTAGTCGTACCACGCGAGAAAAATAAGCCAAAAAAGTCCGAGCACAAAAAAGCCGGTGAAAAGCAGGATGCGATAAATAAGCCGTTTTTCCGCGGCGAGATGCATGAAAATTGCCGCGACCAATCCCGCCTTAAGCGTCGCAACGAGCATGGCCACAGCGATGTTCGCTTTGCGCGCGCCAAAATCGACATAAGAAAGCGCGACCGTAATAGCAGTGAAAGCGAGCAAGATCGCACCCACCATCAGGTAACCTCGAACGTGCTTCTGCACATTGTGCGCGTACTCCTCGTGCTCGCTCGGATCGGGTGAAACGTCGGGCGGGTTGTTCATGATTTAGAGCAGGTAAAAGAGCGGGAACACGAATATCCAGATTAGATCAACAAAGTGCCAAAAAAGGCCGGCTACCTCGACGCGATTGGCGAGATGTTCCGGATTGCGCTGGTAAAGCTTTTTGCTGACCGGCAGCCACATGTAGATGAAGACGAGGACACCGCCGAGCACGTGCATTCCATGTAAACCAGTGATCGTGAAATAACTGGCAAAATATGCGCTGTGCGTCGGCAGAAACATGGTCGCGCGCTCGACATCTTCCTTCTCAATCTTGGCGATCTTGTCAGTGACCGGCAGCGGGAAAAAGTGCGGCCGATCCATCGCCGGGTTGGTCGGGTCGGCGTTTAGCGGATCGAGGGCGACCTCGTATTCCTTGATGTTGGGGTCGTTCAGTGCTGCGCGATTGTGTAAATGACCGGTAATCTCGAGTCGCGGCGGAAGATCTTTCTCGGCAGCATGCTTGTTGCCGAGATACTGTTCGTACTTCCCGAGCGCTTCCGGCTTAATGTAAGCGCCGAAATGCTCGAACTTCTGTGGCCATTCGTAAGCGAGTTTGACGGTTAAGAAAATCACGCCGCATGAAATCGTGGCCAGCATGTACCACCAGTAGGCGCGATACCGTCTCATCTTCAGCGCCGCCCACGCCAGCACCACCGTGACCGACGACAAGATCAGGATCGCCGTGTTCATCGTGCCGACGGGAACGTTGAGCAAGCCATGCGGCCACATCCCCGGCGGTGCGTCGAGGCGCAAAAAGATGTAGGCGGAAAAAAGTCCGCCGAAGAGCATCACTTCCGACGCGAGGAACAACCAGATGCCAACTTTCGCGTTCCAGAGACCGGTGTCAGGCCGCGTGGAGACTGTGTACGGAATCTCCATCTCTTCAGTCTACACGAGCACAGGCTCGGCAGTCTTGCGCCGCACGCGCTCGCTCGGCTCCACCGGCTCATTTTGCATTGTGTAATCCCGATCGCGTCCGGGCAGGCTGTATTCGTAAGGGCCGCGATAAGCAATGGGCGCCGTAATGAAATTTCCGTGCGGCGGCGGCGAAGGCGCAGTCC
Organism: Verrucomicrobiota bacterium; assembly: GCA_003219435.1. Lineage (GTDB taxonomy): Bacteria > Verrucomicrobiota > Verrucomicrobiia > Chthoniobacterales > UBA10450 > Udaeobacter. Next base: position 9,181 of record QHOW01000002.1, read on the forward strand.
ATTCCAGTGTGGTCGCTTCCCATGGATTATCGTTCACCTTTTTCCCGTGTTTGATGCTCCAGAAGAAATTGATGATGAAAGGAATTTGCGCCAGGCCCATGATCCAGGCCGCCCATGAGATCGGTGTATTCCACTGAAAACCAGTGAGGCCCCAAACGTGTTCGCCGGAGAGTGTCCAGCCTTGCCCGCCATCGTACCACCGCCGGTGCATGCCGAGCATGCCCTGCAAAAACATTGGCAGAAAAATCACGTTCATGCAGATGAGCGTCGGCCAAAAATGCACTTTGCCCCAGAAATTGTTCATCTTTCGACCGGTCGCTTTCGGGAACCAATAATAAATACCCGCGAAGAGCGCGAAGATCGTGCCCGGTGCGACGATGTAATGGAAATGCGCGATCACGTAATAAGTGTCGTGCAGGTAAAGATCGGCTGAATTGAACGCCAGCGGAATGCCGGTGAGGCCGCCGATTCCAAACATCGGCAGGAATGCGGTCGCAAAAAGCATGGGCACAGTGAACCGGATCGAGCCGCCCCAAAGTGAAATGAAAAACGCGCTCAAGATGATCACCGATGGGATCGAGATGATGAGCGTGGTCGTCTGGAAAAATGCGCTTACTGCCGAGCCCATTCCGGTGAGCCACATGTGATGCGCCCAGACGATGAACGACAAAAAGCCGATCGTGAGCACGGAAAAAACAAGCGATTTGTAACCCCAGAGCGGTTTGCGTGAATTGTTCGCCAGGATTTCAGCTACAATGCCCATGCCCGGCAGAATGAGCACGTAAACCTCGGGATGCGCGAGGAACCAGAAAAGATGTTGCCATAAAAGCGGGCTGCCGCCACCGCTGATCTGCATCGCTGCGCCATTCACCACCAGACCTGCCGGCATGAAAAAGCTGGTCGCGGCCACGCGATCCATCAGTTGCATGATGATCCCCGCCTCCAGCGGCGGAAACGCCAGCAAGAGCAGGAACGCTGTAACAAATTGCGCCCAGACAAAAAATGGCAGCCGCATCCACGTCAGTCCCTTGGCGCGCAACTGGATGATAGTCGCGATGAAATTAATCGCGCCGAGCAACGACGACGTGATCAGAAAAATAAAACCAATGAGCCAGAGTGTCTGCCCGTTAAAAATCGGAAGATGCCCCGGGCCTGTATCGGCAACCGCGGCCAGCGGCACGTAGGAAGTCCAGCCACTCTTGGCCGCGCCGCCGGGAACGAAGAAACTGGTGAGCATGACAATGCCCCCGACAAAAACGGCCCAGTAGCTCGCCATGTTTACTTTCGGGAAGGCCATGTCCGGCGCGCCGATTTGCAGCGGCACGACGAAATTGCCAAACGCGGCAAACGCCAGTGGCACAATGCCGAGAAAGACCATGATCGTGCCGTGCATCGCGCCCAACGAGTTGTAAAAATCAGGCGTCATTTTCCCGTCCGGCATCGTGTTCGGCCCAAAAATGTGCGGGAGAAATTTGCCAATCTCTGGCAAAGCCTGGCCAGGATAGGCCAGTTGCCACCGCATCAACATCATCAAAGAAAAACCGAAGAAGAGGAAGATCAGCCCGGTGAATCCGTACTGGATGCCGATCACCTTATGGTCGGTGGAGAAAATATATTTTCGCCACCACCCGAGCTCGTGATGTTCATGTTCAGCGGCGTGCGGGTGCGTTTCGAGAGAAGTGGCGGCGTCCATTTCAGAAGAAAGTTATCGTTTCAATATCTAGAGAGAAAGGTCGATTTGCAAAGCGCAAAAAAAGATCCCTGGATACTAGTTTCTGGATGCTGGATGTCGACGCAACATTCATCATTCCACCACTCCGCAAGGAGGGCGCCCTCGGAGTGCACCTTTCTCTGGCGTTCCGACTCGCGCTGGATCATCTGCTCGCGGCGCGATCCGAACCAACGATTAGCGCGAATTACGGCACAATGCCCCGGATCTATCGCAAATAATCGTCCGCTTCCACCAAAACAAAGCCCGGCGTGTTGCGGACAAAATGCCGAAGCCAGTAGCAATGTCCGGCACCGAACGTGACGACAATGCGATCGCCAGGCTTCGCAATCTGCGTCAGCTTGGCGAAAATTTTCGCGTTTCGCAGATACCAACTGCCATTGAGATCAGCGCCCGGTTGAGTCTGATTGTTTCCCAAGGGCAACAGAGCGTAATAAAAATTATAATGATCGGCGTCGATCCGTGCGGGCTGATTTTGCTCGAGGAGCATTTCGCGAACTGATTTCGTCTTTTGGTCGGCCTCCATTTTGCTGATGGTCGCGCCTACTTGCGCATTGAGGTCGTCCAGTATCGCACTTTTGCCGTGCGCCTTCGCGTATGCCTGGGCTTTATCGTACGGAAAATAATCGATTTTGTCGCTTTGCTCGTCGATGCCATAGACCGACTTCTGACCGAGATTGTGGGCGAGCCGAAATGCGATCTGCACGCGCTCGTCTGCATTTTTGCTCAGCGTTTCCGGCGTAAACCCGTCGAATTTCTTCGTTGTTAAGTCATCGCGCTCTGAAACTGCCTCGACGGCAATTTTATTCGGCTCGAAACGTGCCAGGCGCGCCGCGACGTCGGCGAGCTCGGCTTGCTTTTCCGGCGTGCGCACGTCGTCCACCTTCATATTGTGGAGATCGTGGCCGGGGTTATCGAAATGATACGTGCCCAGAATGAGCACGCGCACAGGCTCCGGTTTTTCCGCCGGCCAAACAGTCGCCGTAAAAAGTGACAATGAAATTAGAAAAATGAACGGTAGTCTTCGTCTCATGGCTTGCAGGTGAGATGCAGCTATGGGCGATTCAGATTCAAGTATTCGAACTAAATTTTTACACGGTCGCGCGCGAGACTCGGTTCACTCCTGATTCGCGCGCGTTGTGCGCTCGCTCCACCACTTCGACAACCGCTGCTCGGGAATCGGTGGGACTGCTTCACCGGCGGCGGCGCAATGTGACGTATCGTTGAAAAGCGTAAGCCGTGCACGCGTCGCGTCCTTAAAATCGACAATGTTCAGCGCGGCCGGGGCTTGATCGAGATTATCCCGGTAACGCCGCGGATCAAACCCCAGTAGTGAACTAAGTAACAGTCGGATCGTCGCCTTATGCGAAACGACGAGGATGTTTTCCCCCGGATGCTTGCGCACCAGCTCGACGAGCACCGGCAGAGCACGTGCCGTCACAGCCAGACCGCTTTCGCCGCCCACGGGCGCAAACGTGTATGGGTCCTTTTCCCATTCGGTCGCCTCTTCCGGAAATTTTTCTTCCACTTCGCGTCGCGTCATTT
>QHOW01000003.1 GCA_003219435.1 Verrucomicrobiota bacterium
ACCTCGAGCTTGTGCGGCGCCGCAAGAATTTGAGCGGTCTCGACTGTGCGTCCGAGCGGTGATGCATAAACTGCGGCAATCTTCTCGTGACTTAATCGCTCCGCTAACCGGCGTGTTTGCTCGCGTCCTTCATCGGAAAGCGCCACATCGGTCGCGCCGGCAAATCGATCTTCCGCGCTCACGACAGTAGCGCCATGTCGCACCATGAAAACACGCGTTGCAGCTGATGCCATACGATCAGCTTCCTGATGACGTAAATTCTTCCAAAGCGCAATCCCTCTTCGCCGGTCAAAGATGATAGTGCGATCATTAAGACTACATTTGGTCGGTGGAAAAAAATGCAAAGCCGCGTGCCATCATTCATCTCGATATGGACTGCTTTTATGCGGCGATCGAGGTGCGCGACCGACCCTCATTGCGCGGCAAACCAGTGGGCGTGGGCGGCGCGCGCGACCGCCGCGGCGTTTTGACGACGTGCAATTACGAAGCGCGCAAGTTCGGTGTCCGGTCGGCCATGCCTACGTTCATGGCGCTGCAACGCTGCCCGAATCTGATCGTATTGCCGACGCGCTTCGATGTTTATCGACGCGAAGCGGCGGTCATCCGCGGGATCCTGCATCGGTTCACGTCGTTGATCGAACCGCTCTCACTCGACGAGGCGTATCTCGACGTCACTGAACATCCCGGCGCACCGGGGCCATTGGCACAAGTGATCCGCGGAACGATTTTTCGCAAAACGAAGCTCACGTCATCGGCGGGAATCGGTCCGAACAAGCTGATCGCAAAAATCGCAAGCGAAATTAACAAGCCCAACGGCCAGTTCGAAGTCACACCAGAACAAGTGCCGGAGTTCATGGAGAAATTGCCGGTCCGCAAAATCTCGGGAATCGGCGAGAAAACAGAGCGGAAACTGGAAGAACTCGGCGTAAAGACCTGCGGCCAGTTGCAACGTTTTTCCCGATCCGATCTCCTTGAATTTTGCGGACCGGCAATTTCTCCATGAACTCCGGCACTTGTTCTG
>QHOW01000004.1 GCA_003219435.1 Verrucomicrobiota bacterium
ATGACACCTAGGGCCGCGGCTGCCGCCCGAGCCGGGAAGAGCGCGTTCTGCATCGCATCGGACCAGCTTTGCACCGTGATGATCGCATTCGGCTCGAGGCCGCTCAGGGTGCGTTCGAGCATGGCCGCCATCTCGTTCTGCGCCCGCGACGACCGCACGACGAAAGTCCCGAACCACTGCTCGCTTTGCGACAAGGGCAGATATACCACAGACTCGGGCGACTCTTGCATCTCATGGTACTTGCCGTCCTGCGTCACGCCGACGACTTCCCTCAAGTGGTCCAGGAATATAAAATGTTGTCCAATCGCCGGCGTGTCGCCCCACATCTTCCGCGCGAAGGTTTCGTTCACGATCGCGACATACGGCGTCTTGGTAGTGTCACGCCAGGAGACATCGCGGCCACGCAGGAGCCGGGTGCGGGCCGTCTCGAGATAGCCCGGCGAGATCGCAAACCGGTACGGCGACAGCACAGAATTGTTCAGCGTGAACTCTGTCGTCCCTGGCGGGAAAACCGGAATGCCGCGGATCCCGCCGGTAAAGGGCACTTTGCTCAGCGTCCCCGCCGCCGTCACACCAGGGATACTTCGCAGGGCATCGATCATCGCTTTCGTTTTCTCAAACGGCACGTCGCCTTCGACCTCGCTCGGGTCCATCTCGGCCAGCATTGCGCCCTGCGGCTGGAAACCCAGCGGAGCGTGCAGCAGGCGCACCATACCTCGCACGGCGACGAGTGAGGCGATGACCAGCAGCGTGCAGATTACAATTTGTGCGCCGAGGAGTAGGTCCCGCAGAGTTAACCGGCGCCGAGGCGTTGCATCCACCGGTCCGCTCTTCATCGCTTGCAACGGACTGCTCTGCCAGACTTTTCTCGCCGGAATCATTCCGAACAGCAGCCCGCTTACGAGTGTCAAGATCAGGGCCGCCAGGTAGACACGCAGATCGACATCCACTGTCAGATCGCTATAGGCCGAATGCATCCCGTAGCCCGGCAATCCCCATCGGTTCAGCGCACCCAGCAGCACACCTGCGGTTGCCATTCCCGCTGCACCACCCAGCATCGACAACGCCATCGCCTCAGTAAGTAATTGCCGGACCAACCGCCACCGGCTCGCTCCGAGAGCGACACGGAGCGCCAGTTCCCGGCTCCGATCCGCCGCGCGCGCCGCAAACAGGCTGGCCAGATTCGCGCACGCCGCGAGCAACACCAGCAGAGCGAGTGCGGTCACGCTGTAAAGAAATCCGCGGATGAGGTCACCTTCGTCAGCGTAGAGTCCTGGACGGATCAGCCGCAGCGGCACACCGGTATCCGTCGTCGGATACTCCTTCGCCAACTGGGCCGCGATCGCACTCAGATTTTCCGCAGCTTGCTGGGGCGTCACGCCGGGCTTGAGCCGGCCTAGCCCCGTCAAAGGATGGCCCGTCCGATTTCGCAGGTAATCCGCGTCGAAGTGGTTCACAACAGGTATCCAGTAGTCCGGCCAGACAAATCGCTCCGTGCCGTGAAACCGCGGCGGGGCCATTCGCCAAAGACGATCGCTCAACACCATTAAGGGCGCTGAATTCGGACCGCGCACGTCCGCCTCGTGGAAAAACCGTCCCAACTGCGGCTGCACTCCCAGCAGATCGAAATAGTTGCCGGTAGCCGAATAGCCGGAGACAGTTTTCACCGCGTTACCGCAGCGCAGTCTCCCCCCTGAATATCCATCATAGCCGGCGATGTCGCTGAAGGTGGTATTTCGCTGCCGGTAGTCTTCAAATGCGGGGTACGACGTCGTCAGTAGTTTCCAGTGCGTCCACGGCTTGAGGCGAAGCTCGTAGAGGTTCTCGGGCTCGCTCACGTCCAACGGGCGCAGCAGCACCGCATTCACTACTCCGAAAACGAGGACGTTTGCCCCAATCCCAAGCATCAGAGTGAGGATGGCTACNNNGGGAGACTTCCAAAGCCCGCGCAGCGCATAACGAATATCCAGCAGCGTGTCCTGCATCATAGCAGGCCCTCCTCGGCGCGATAGGCTTCCCGAACCGCCTCCACAGCCCCGAACGTTAGGCGAGCGTATCGGCGGGTTTCGTCGCGCACACTGCCGCGTATGCGCCCGGGCCGATCTCGAACGCTCCCGTGCTCGCGACACGCACGTTGTCGCCCCACGTGAACTTTGACGCTCGTTCGCTACCGCTCATGAGATGAGGCCTCACGCCGGCGTCATTTTGCGAAGCGCCTTGATTTGTTCAGAGTGAACATCTTCGCTCATTTTTTCTCTTCCAACAGCCGAAGTTTCAGTTCGCGCAGCTGGCGAGAATCGACTTCGGCGGGCGAGTTGGCCATCAAATCCATGCCACGGTTATTTTTGGGGAAGGCCATGACGTCGCGAATGGATTTTTCGCCACAAACGAGCATGACAAGCCGATCGAGGCCGAGCGCGATCCCGCCGTGCGGCGGCGCGCCAAGATGCAATGCGTGCAGCAAATGGCCGAAGAGCAGTTGTTGATCTTCCGGACTGACGCCGAGCGTTTCGAACATTTTTTCCTGCAGTTCTGGCTCGTGAATTCGAATGCTGCCGCCGCCGATCTCCACGCCATTGAGGACGACGTCGTAGGCCTCGGCGCGAATCTCTGGGAAGTTCTTTGCCTCAAATAGCGGTATGTCTTCCGTTTTCGGTCGCGTGAAGGGATGATGCATGGCATTCCATTTGTTTTCTTCAGGGCTCCATTGGAAGAGCGGAAAGTCTGTGACCCAAAGAAAATCCCAGATTTCAGACTTCGGTATTAGCTTCTGAATCTCGGCGATGCGCAGCCGTAAGCGGCCAAGAACTTCACAGGCGATTTCCCATTTGTCGGCGCCGAAGAAGATGCAGTCGCCCTCCTCGATTTCCAATTTCGATTGGAGCGCCGTTTTCTCCGCTTCCGAGAAGAATTTCACGATGGGCGATTTCCATTCGCCGTTCTCGACCTTGATGAAGGCGAGTCCTTTTGCGCCGAACAACTTTGCGATTTCAGTTAACTCGTCGGCTTGCCCAATGGTGATTCCGGCAAAACCTTTCGCATTGATCGCTTTTACGACGCCACCTGCGTCAATTGCGCCGCGAAAAACTTTGAAGCTGCTCGACCGAAAATCGTCGCCCAGATCGACGAGTTCCATTCCGAAACGTCGATCCGGTTTATCGCTGCCATATCGACCGACCGCTTCCTGATAAGTAAGCCGGTCGAACGGCGTTTTGATATCGATGTTGCGCGCGGCTTTGAAGATCGCCGCCAGCATTCCTTCAGTGACCGCGAAAATATCGTCCGGCGTCACGAACGACGCTTCGATGTCGATCTGGGTAAATTCCGGTTGCCGGTCGGCCCGCAGATCCTCGTCACGAAAACATTTTGCGATCTGAAAATATTTTTCCAGACCTGCGACCATGAGCAGTTGTTTGTATTGCTGCGGCGCCTGCGGCAACGCGTAAAATTTTCCCGGGGTCAACCGGCTCGGCACCAAGAAGTCACGCGCGCCTTCGGGCGTACTTTTGGATAAAATCGGGGTCTCGACTTCGACGTAGCCCTGGCTGTCGAGATAGTCGCGCGTCGCTTTGGCGATGCGATGGCGCACTCGCAGATTGTGGGCGAACTGCGGGCGCCGAAGATCGTAGTAGCGATACATCATCCGCAAATCTTCGTTGTGAACTTCCGCATCGATCGGGAACGGCAGATCGTCCGCACGATTCAAAATGTGCAACTCGCTGGGAATGACTTCGATGTCCCCCGTCGGGAGCTTTGGATTTTCCGTGCCCGGCACACGCGGCGCGACCCGGCCGCTAACTTGAATGACGTCTTCGCTACGCAGTGTATGCGCCTGCTTCGCAAGCTCGGCGTTTTCTTCCGGCCGAAAGACAACCTGCGTCAGCCCTTCGTGATCGCGCAGATCAATGAAGATGACGCCGCCGTGATCGCGCGAGACATGCACCCAGCCGGCAAGCGTGACTTGCTGACCGATGTCGCCTTTCCGAAGAGAATTGCAATCGTGCGTGCGATACATGTTTCTTGTCATTCCGAGTGAAGTCGAGGAATCCCGACGCGAAATCCTGGATAATGCCACGGGATCCTTCGACTCCGCTACGCTGCGCTCAGGATGACAAGCTGGATTGCGCTTGCAAGTGCGCAAGTAGACGATCCTGTGGCACGAGCTGCTGTTCGCCGGTAGCCATGTTCTTGACCTTTACCTGTGGCCATTCATCGCCATAGAGGAGCGCAAGCGCCGCGCCGGCATCTTCGGCGGCTTGAAATTGTCTAGCGACCTTGGTTACGGTAAACGGATAATCGACGCGGTACCCGCGGTCGCGAAGTTGCTGGATCTGCGCGAGCGCATCCGCGCGGCGTTCTTCTTTGGCGATCACTACGTAAACGTCGATCTTGCGCCCCGTTGCGATTGCCTTCTCCATTTTCTGGCGCACGAATGGCGTTTCGTTGATCAACTCACCGAGGACCACATCGCCCATGGCGAAGCCGAGCGCAGGCATTGAAACCCCACCGTCACTGAGTTGCGCGATCAAATTGTCATAGCGGCCGCCGCCAGCGATGGCGCGGAATTTCCCGGCCCGGTCGAACACCTCAAATACGATGCCGGTATAATAAGCAAGCCCGCGGACGATTCCGACATCAATAGCGACGAAATCGGCCAGGCCTCGAATGCCTAGACCGTCTACAAGTTTGTCGAGCTTCTCGCTTTTTCCGCCGCTCTTTAAAAGCGCGAAGACCGGATCGGCGAGCTCGCCAAGTTTCTCAGCCGTTCTCTCACGCGGCTCGCGCCCGGATTTGTCGATTATCTGGAGCAATTCCTCCCAGCGATCGGGCGAGACATTTTTCTCGCGCAGAAAATCGGTCCAAAATTCGCGGTCGCTAATCCGGACGACAAAATCTTTCTCCGTGAACCCGAACTGGCGCAGGATGTCGATGCAAAGCGCAACCAGCTCGATATCGGAGGCGAGATCCGGCTCACCAATGATGTCGCAGTTAAGCTGAAAATGCTCCCGCAGACGGCCGCGCTGTTGTTTTTCGTAGCGGAAGAATTGTCCGATGGAGCACCATTTGAGCGGTTTCTTGAATTCGCGTTCGTGTGTGGCAACCACGCGAGCCAGTGTAGGCGTCAGCTCGGGACGCAACGCCACTTCGCGTTCACCTTTGTCCGTGAAATTGAAAAGTTGATCAACAATTTCTGCGCCGCTCTTTTTTTTGTATAATTCGGTCGGCTCAAGAACTGGGCCCTCCCATTCCACAAAACCGTAGCGTCGGGCGACTTCGCGCCAGCACGCAAAGATATAATTTCGCGCCGCGCATTGATCTGGAAGGAAATCACGAAAACCAGGTAAAGCCTGCATAAGAATCAGACTACATTGGCCTGGCGCAGGAAAAGCGATTACGCCCTTGGATGCGACCACCCGAACTGGAAATTACGATATCAAGGCGTAGCTGAAGAAATTCCGGCGCTAACGAGCCGGGCAGGTACACGATGGAGAACATCCATTTAATCAAAGCAGAGGGACAAATATGAAACAAACGAGATTAATAAAAATATTGGTCGCGGCAGTGGCCTGTGCGGCAGCGCTTGGCATGGCACTGGCACAGGAGACAACAACCACGACGACCACAACGGACCCGGTGACTGGCGCAGCCCAGCAGACCACCGTCACGACTGCAGGCACGATTACGGCTTACACGCCGGATTCGGATTATATCATGTTCCGCACGTCAGCGGAGGCCGCCCCGGTGCGGTATTACTATACAAAAGACACGACGATTCTGGATCCAGAAGGGCATACCGTAACCTGGTCGGCCGTTCACCCAGACGCCCCGGCCACTGTGTATTACACGAACGTGGGTGATCGGGTCGTGGTGCGTAAAGTCGTGTTGAGCCAGCCGACGACGATTTACAAAAAAGAGCAAACGACCACAACAACGACAAAAGAGCCGTAAGGCAAATTCGTTGCGGAGTTGAATTCAAAAGCGCCCGCCGCAAAGCGGGCGCTTTTTGTCATGACTCGGGACCAATGAATTCGCAAGCCAGGGGCATGCATCACGTCAATCTCCGTAGCCGTGTGGAAATTTCTGGTGCCATTTCCAGGCGCTTTCGATGATCGCATCGAGCGACTGGAATTGTGGTCGCCACCCAAGCTCATTTTTGATCTTCTCCGAGGAAGCGATGAGCCGCGGTGGATCGCCAGGGCGACGCGGCTTTTCTACGGTGTCGATCTTTTTGCCAGTGATCTTGCGGCAAGCGGCGATTACTTCACGAACACTGGCGCCACCGCCGGTACCGAGATTGTAGAGTTCGCTCCTGGCCGCGTCCAAGGCCAGAATGTGCGCCCGCGCAAGGTCGACAATGTGGATGTAGTCGCGAATGCATGTGCCATCCGGCGTTTCATAATCGGTGCCAAAAATCTCCACGTGCGGCTTTTGGCCAAGCGCGACTTTTAGCGCGTTTGGGATCAAATGGGTTTCCACCCGGTGATCTTCGCCGAAGTTCGCGCTGGCGCCGGCTGCATTGAAGTAACGTAGTGAAACGAACTTCAAACCATGAATCTCGTCATACCAGCGCAGAATCTTTTCAAAGGCTAGTTTCGATTCGCCATACGGATTGATTGGACGCGTCGGCGCAGTTTCGTCGATTGGCAGGCGCTCTGGCGGCCCGAAGATCGCGCAGGTCGAGGAAAAAACGATCCGCTCGACGTGTGCTGCCTCCATCGCGTCCAGCAGATTGAGACCATTGGAAATGTTGTTGCGAAAATATTTCGATGGATCGCGCATTGATTCAGAAACGAGGGCGCTGGCGGCGAAATGCATTACCGCCTCGGGGCGGGCTACGGCCAGCGCGGAATCGATCGCTTGTCGATCCTGCAAGTCCCCTTCGATGAATCGCGCCCGCGGATCGATGGCGTGGCGATGGCCCTCGCTGAGATTATCGAAGACCGCAATCTCGTGGCCTTGATCAAGAAGCAGTTCTGCGCAGATGCTGCCGATATAACCGGCCCCGCCAACGACGAGAATTTTCATGCGCGTGAAAATGCGACGCAACTTGCACTAAATCAATAGGGTAGCGCATGCGTCTCGCGTGCTGGTGACCGCGTCTTCGCGATGATGGACTTTTCCTGCTCCGCTGCATTGTGGGCATCGTAAGCGTTGGGAAAGTCCCCTGACTGGCGTCCGCTCATCCCTCCAACGCCTGCGTTAGGCTCTCCTCGCAACCTGAACGAGAACGAGGACGAAGATGAGCTGTTAATTTATGACGCGATATTCAGATCAAAGCGATCTGCGATTCGAAGAAGCTTGTGCGACAGTTTTTCCTCTTTTTTTCTCAAGCGCCGCGACCATCTGCCGGACACAACGATGTTTGCAGCGCGGCCCGAGCACCTTCAAGCTCTCTTCTTCCGACCCCCATTCCAAGATAGCGATGTCCACATGACGGACGCCCCACTGTTTCATGGCGAGGCGGTTTGCCTTGTAAAGATCGATCGTATCCGTGCCAATCAGGGCCGTTCCATAATCATCGATGACGTACTCCTCGTTTGTATCGGCGATTCGGAAATGGGTCCCTAGTGGAAAGCGCGACCAATCGGACGCCGCACTCATCACGTGGCGGGCGGAAAGACGGCTTCCGAGGGCGTTACGCGGTCCGCCTCCTTCCGTATGTGTATAGGCGGTAGTCCGCACGCGTTGCACGCGACGTGCACTGGTAAGATCCAGTTTTGGCTGCGTGGCGCAGCCGACAATGAAGCACGCAGCAACTCCTGCGAGTGTAAGGTTAAGGCACTTGGGCATTTGCAATTTCGCGCCCTCAATAGCAACTGGGGCGGCTTCGTGCAAGCATTAATTTTCGACATAGGTTTGGAAATCGTTGGCGATCCGCAACTTGAGGCCTGCATATCTTTTCGGGACAGGAAGACGTGAACCTGTTCAAAACGGCTTTCTTCCGATCGCACGCACGAGCACCGCCCCTAAAGGCCGGTGCGAACGATAAATCCACAATATTACGCCGTAGAGGAAGCGCGGCTCGAAAGCTCAGTCGTGCAATGTGGACAACGTGTCGCCTTGATTGGGATCGTCATCGCGCAGGCGGGACAATCCTTCGAAATCGCCGGTGCGTCGGGCGCCGGGCGTTTCATTTTGTTCATCGCCTTGACCACTAAAAAAATGCAGGCCGCGACGATCAGAAAACTGATCACCAGCGTAATGAAGTTCCCGTAGTTCCAAGTAACGGCACCTGCTTTGGCGGCTTCGGCCGGAGTGGCGAAGATGCCGCCTCCGGGCGCATCTTTCAGAATCAGAAACTTGTTTGAGAAATCTAATCCGCCCGTTAGCAAACCGATGGGTGGCATAATGATGTCTTTCACCAGCGAGTTGATGACACCGCCGAAGGCCGCTCCGATAATCACGCCGACCGCGAGATCGACAGCGTTACCCTTGACGGCGAATTCTTTGAATTCATTCCAGAATTTATTCATACGACGATGTTGACTAATTTTCTCGGGACGACAACGATTTTGCGAATGGTCTTGCCGGCTGTGAATTTTTGAATTTCCGGATTCGCGAGCGCGGCGGCTTTCGCTTCCTCGTCGGTTGCCTGGATCGACATCTTCATTCGGTGCCGCACTTTTCCGTTCACTTGAATCACTATTTCCACTTCGTCTTCAACCAGCAATCGTTCATCGTAATCTGGCCATTTCTGGTCGGTAATATCGCCGGCATTATCCCGAAACTTGGCATTCAGCTTCTCCCAAAGCTCAGAGGTGAGATGCGGTGCAAACGGATTGAGCAAGATGAGAAACCTTCGCATCGCCGACAATGGAAGTGTTTCGGCCTTGATAAATACGTTTACGAAAATCATCATCTGCGAAATCGCAGTATTGAACGACAGCGACTCGATATCTTCAGTCACTTTTTTAGTCGTCGCGTGCGTGATCTTTGTTTCCGCTCCGGTTGGATCGATGTCTTTGATCCTGGCGGACAATTCCCAGTCGCCCGCCTGGTTCTCGGTCATGAGCAAACGCCAGACGCGTGCAAGAAAGCGCGCCACACCTTCCACACCGCGCATGCTCCAGGGTTTCATCTGCTCGAGTGGCCCCATAAACATCTCGTAGCAACGGAACGCGTCTGCGCCGTACTGATCGATTACGTCGTCCGGATTGACGATATTTCCGCGCGATTTTGACATTTTCTGGTTGTCCTCGCCGAGGATGATTCCCTGATTGACCAGCCGCTGAAACGGCTCCGGCTTGGAGAGGTAACCGAGATCGAACAACACCTTGTGCCAGAAGCGCGCGTAGAGGAGATGCAACACTGCGTGCTCGGTTCCACCGACATAAAGATCCACGCCACCCGGCTTCGCCGGGAATGACGAATGACGAATGACGAATGACGAATTAATTTTCGAATGACGAATTTCCTCATTGGCCTTTCGGGGTTTGGGCTTCGTCATTCCTTCGTCATTCGCCATTCGAGCTTCGTCATTTACTCCTCCCATCCAGTAGCGCTCCGCCTCTTCGCCAACGAACCGCTGATCGTTCTGCGGATCGCAGAATCTCAAATAATACCAGCATGAGCCCGCCCATTGCGGCATGGTATTCGTCTCGCGTAAGGCCTTGTCCGAATAACGCACCCACTCCCTGGCTCTCGCCAATGGCGGCTCGCCCGTGCCAGTGGGCTTGTATTCTTCGAGCGGGGGCGACACCACCGGAAGCTCCTCGTCGTCAAGCGCGCGATGCTTGCCATTCTCCCAAATAATGGGGAACGGTTCGCCCCAATATCTCTGACGCGAAAACAGCCAGTCGCGCAGTTTGTAATTAATTGCGCCTTTGCCGAGATCGTGTTGTTCAATCCATTCGGTTATCTTGCGAATTGCTTCCCGTGATGGCAGGCCCTCGATCACTGGCGAATTAATCGCGATTCCTTCGCCTACGAATCCGATCGGATCTTCGTCGCCCAACGGCTGCACCACCTCGTGAATCTGCAAATTGAATTTACGCGCAAAAGCGAGGTCGCGTTCGTCATGGCCTGGCACACCCATGATCGCGCCGGTTCCATAGCCGGGCAGAACGTAATCGGCAACCCAGATTGGAATCCGCTCGTTGTTTACCGGATTAATTGCATATGCACCCGTGAAGACCCCTGTTTTTTCCTTTGCCAGTTCCGTTCGCTCCAGGTCGCTCTTGCGCGCAGCCCGCTCACGATATTCGCGCACCGCCGGCCATTGCTCTTCGCTTACAATGAGATCGACCAATGAGTGCTCGGGCGCGAGCACCATGTAAGTCGCGCCGTAAAGCGTGTCGGGGCGCGTGGTGAAGACGCGAATCTTGTAGTCGCGGGCGCTAACCGTCAATCCGTGGTCGTCGCCCCCGGCTACAGAGAAATCGATCTCTGCGCCTTCACTCCGACCGATCCAATTACGCTGAAGCAATTTGATCCCTTCGGGCCAGTCGAGTCCGTCCAGCTCATTCAACAGCCGCTCGGCATAGGCGGTGATGCGCAGCATCCATTGCCGCATCGGTCTTCGAACGACGGGAAAGCCGCCGACCTCGCTTTTCCCGTCGACAACTTCTTCGTTGGCCAGGACGGTGCCGAGCTCCGGACACCAGTTCACTGGAAAATCCGCGACATAGGCGAGCCGAACGCTATCGGGATCAGTGCCGCGATAGGTTGAAATCGGCTCGGCCTTCTTTGTGTCCGGATTGAACCAGGAATTGTAAATCTGCAGAAAAATCCACTGCGTCCATTTGTAGTAGCGCGGATCGGTCGTGTTAATCTCCCGCTGCCAATCATAGGAAAAACCGATGCGCTTTAGCTGTGTTTTGAACTTTGCGATATTGGCGCGTGTTGTGGTGGCGGGGTGCTCTGCGGTTTTGATGGCGTATTGTTCCGCAGGCAACCCGAATGCGTCCCAACCCATCGGATGCAAGACGTTGAAACCGCGCATGCGTTTGTACCGCGCAACGATATCGGTGGCGGTGTAACCTTCAGGATGGCCGACGTGCAACCCAGCCCCGCTCGGGTAGGGGAACATGTCGAGGACGTAAAATTTAGGCTTGGCCGGATCGAAATGTTTTTCGCCGGGATTTGGTGCATGGAAAAGCTGCCGCTCCTGCCAGATTGCCTGCCATTTTGGGTCGATATGATCGAATGGATATGGTTTGCGACGCTCGCTCATGACAAACCCGATGTTAACCACGAATGGACACGAATGAACATGAATTGACAAAGCAACTCTTCTTTGGCCAATAGCGTTCCGTTATTTGCATCCATTCGGGTTGATTAGTGGTTAATCCTCTAAATCCTGTCAAAGGTGCAGCATTTGATTGTCGCCACGCGCAATGCGCATAAGACACGCGAGATTCAACGGATTCTCGGAGCGGACTTCGCTGTGCGCGATTTGTCCGCTTATCCCGAGATTCCCGAAGCGGCTGAGAGCGGAAAAACATTTGGGGAAAACGCGGTACTGAAGGCGACCGCCGCATCGAGCCAATTGCCAGGCCGCGTCGTGGCGGACGATTCCGGTCTGGAAGTTGACGCGCTCGGTGGTGCACCGGGAATCTATTCCGCCCGCTATGCTGGTCAGAACGCGACTAACAAACAAAACATCGACAAGTTACTGGCAGAGCTTGCGCGAGTCGAAAGGGCGAAAAGATCGGCGCGATTTCGTTGCGTGATTGCGCTGGCGCACGGGGGCAAATTGCTTGCCACGTTTGAAGGAGTTGTCGAAGGAGTGATTGTCGATCCTCCGCGCGGACGTGGCGGTTTTGGCTACGATCCGATTTTTGTTCCGCAAGAATTCGAACAAACGTTCGGTGAATTGCCTGCCGAAGTGAAGAATAGAATCAGCCATCGGGCACGAGCGATTCGCCTCTTCGCCGCCAGGCTTGTAGCTCTTAAGCCGAGCGATTAAGGCTTCGGTGGCGGCGGTGGTGGTGGTGGTGGTGGAGCGCCGGCAGGCGGAGCCTGAGCGGCGGGGCCAGCAGCTGCTCTGATCTGATACCCAACTTTTGTGATTCCGACCGACCGAACTTTGTCCAGGACCGCAATGACATCGCCGTACATGGCCATCGGGGCTGCGCTAATCGAGATTTTGATGTCCGGATTTGCCCGGTGGAGTTCATAAATGCGCGGGAGGACCTGGTCATCTGCTACGTAATCGTTATCGAAGAACACAGCGTTTCCTTCCAGCACTTTTATGGAGACAAAATCCTTTACCCCGCTTGGCGGAGGCCCCACCGCGGCCGGCAAATTGACGCGAATGCCTTTCATGTGGGCTTGGCTCAAGCTCACCATCATAAAGCTGGCAAGCAGAAAGAACATGATGTCGATCAATGGAATGATCTCGATGCGCGCCCTTTTGTGAGGAATTGGTGAAGAGATTCGCATGGCTATGGGATCAATACGAGGCGCCCGTTATCGTGAAGGTAATGGGAATTCTGACCTTTGAAACTGTCCCAGGTCTGAATCGCCACTGCCGGAAGGCGCTGAGGGCGGCGTTATCTAGGATTGGATTCCCAACACTTTGCGACATGGAAGCGCCCGTTACGTTGCCGCTACCTGGATCAACATTGACGATACAAACTCCACTGCCCGTGATGTGCCGCGAACGCGCCTCGTACGGGTACTGGGGGTGCGGCCCGTAAATGGCGAGGGCTTTGGCTCGGGACATCGACATCTCGGAGCTTTTGATTGGCGTGAATTTTTGCGCCATTGGTGGTGGCCGTGGTGGCGGTGTTCTTTCTTCGACATACTCCGGCTTAATTTCTGGAGGCGGTGGAGGTGCTGGTATTGGAATATCTTCTGGCGGCGGAGTGGCCTCAGGTGGCGGCAATGTCGCCTCGATGATGGTCGCTGGTGGAGTAATAGGAACCTCTAACGGCGCCTCGTGCTTTTGAGCAAGTGCAACCGCGGTGAGGTGAATTGCCACTGCACCACCCAGAGCTCCCCACAAATGCCAACGCGGAGCTGGCTGGTAAAGTAACGGTTTTATTGACGTTGTGGCCATATCAAAAAATTACCCCCGGGGCCCTGGAACTGCCTTGAGCGCTTCACTCTTGATTTCAAACGAGATTTTGTAGAATCCCGCCGCGCGGAGCATATCAAGCAAATGGCTAACGTTTAGGTGAGCCGTGTCGCGATCACCGCGCAAAAACACTTTCGCGTCGGGTGACGATTCATGCACCTTCAGCAAGCGCGTCTGGAGCTCTTGTTCGTTAGGCATCTCCTCTTTGTCGAAAAAGTAATGACCATCTTTATCGACAGAGACACTGATGTATTCGCGCTTCGATTGGGTTTCACCCGAAACGCCTGTGGGTAAATTCACCTTAATGCCCTTCATATGCACCTGGCTCAGGCTCACCATCATGAAACTGGCAAGCAGAAAGAACATGATGTCGATCAACGGGATGATCTCGATCCGCGCTTTTTTGTGAGGAATGGGTGAGCTTACGTGCATTGGATACCTTTAGATCGACGAGCCTTTCCCTGTGGTTGGAGTTGGGCCGGCGATCTCCATCTCGCGTGCCGCGGTTTGTGCTCCCAACATAACTTCCAGGTTTGTGGCTGCGGTTTGCAGTTCGAACTCTAAGTTAGACACCCGGGAAGTGAAAAAGTTAAAGGGAACCAGCGAGAAGATGGCAATGCCAAGACCGCAGGCCGTGGCAATGAGCGCCTCAGCGATACCGCCGGTGACGGCTTGCACCGCCAGCTCTTCGTTACCGAGGAAGCTGAAAGATCGAATCAGACCGGTAATCGTGCCCAAGAGACCGAGCAACGGAGCCAAGGTTACGAGTGTGTCCATGACGACGAGGAATCGGCCCGCGCGTTTGATTTCGATCCCGGCAGCGACCTGCAATGCGCCTTGCAGCGAAGCGTGCTGGTGATTGAGACCGTTCCACATCATGCGCAAAACCGGGTCGCGTGAGCCGCGAGAAAGCCTCGAGGCCTCGGTGACATCGCCGGTTTCAATCGCGGTGAACACTTTCTCTATCCGCTTGGGATCCCGGCGAAACCAGCGTCCAGTCCACCAAAAGACTCGCTCGATTACCACAGTCAGGCCGATGATCGATACAATCAGAATCGGCCACATGATCGGACCGCCCTTCCTGAAATTGTCGATCAGCCAATTAGTTGCGCCCGCGGGTGCCGCTTCGGCCACAGGGGCAGGACTCCCAGCGGTCGGTGCAGGACTTAAGGTAGCGGTAATGGTCGCGCCTGGTGCGGCAGGTACCCCCGGAGGCGCGCTTCCCGTCGGCAGTTGTGCCGGTGCGGCGGGATTCACCGCTGCTGGAGCGCCCGGACTGGCAGCTAATGGAGCAGCCGGACTCGCAGCCGGTGAAACTCCAAGCGGAGCGGTTTGGGGTGGCGCGGGAGATTGCGCGAGCGAAGTCAGCGTAAGCGCGAGTGAACACAGGCATGCAATAAGTAGTGTTTTCATAGTTGAAGCAGGGATTTGGTGATTGGTTCGATTGCGGTACGGATTTCCCCTTATCGCAAACGGTTTACCCGGGAGTCGAGCAAAACTTTTCACCTTTTTTAACCGACACTTCGCTTCTCGAAGGTCGCATCTTTAATTCGCATCATCCGCTCTGGCAGGATGTAAGGCAAGTCTGCAGAATAGGTGAGCGTCAGTCTATTTTCCGATCAAGAGAAATCTTCCCCTGCGTTCGTGACCCTGTTTTGCAGTGGCGGCCAATCGTCGATCTGTGCTTCCAATCGATCGCCCGATCGAATCGCCCCGACGCCGGAAGGTGTTCCGGTCAAAATGACGTCGCCCGCCGTCAGAGTCATCGACCGACTGGCGAACGCAACGATTTGCGCGACCGAATAGATCATCTGACTCGTGCGTGCCCGCTGCCGGGCCGCTCCGTTTTGACGGAGCTCGATTAAACGATCACTCACATCGACGTCTGAATAGACGAACGGACCAATCGGTGTGTAAGTGTCGAATGATTTGCAGCGGCCAAATTGTTTTTCGTGTTTTTGCAGGTCGCGATCGCTGATGTCCAGGCCGATGGTGTAACCGAAAACATGATGGGGCGCTTCCCTCGCACTTAGATTTTTCGCCGGAGCGCCAATCACAATTGCAAGCTCGACCTCGAAATCGGTTCGATGTTCGGGAAATGCGATTTCGATCGTGCCGCCGTGCGGCAGGAGCGAGCTAGGCGCCTTGAACCAAATCAGCGGAGTACCCAGCGGAGTCCGCTGCATCTCCGCAATGTGATCGGAGTAATTCAGACCAACCGCGATCAATTTGGACGGCACGACCGGAACATCGACACCTAAGTCTGCAAGTTTCCGCATATCGCCAGTCGGTGTAATCTCGATCCAATACGGCTTTGCCAGCACGTGCACGTCCTCGCCGCGCACTTCGCCGTAGAAGAATTCTTCGTCCGATCTAAATCTACCGAATGTGCGCATCGAACCGCAGATTAAACAGATTTTGTAGCGGCGGTCTACGGCCGTCGGTGAGAAAAGTGCGACGCTCATAGAGCGCCGCTACAGTTTTACTTCGGCACTACGCCCACAAAATCCCGCACCGTTTTTTGTTCGGGAATGGAAAATGCGCTGCTCACGCGCGCGACCCAAAATGCGCTCGAGGAGCCACCATCGAGATTTAACGCGCGCTCAATCCTGAAATCGTCGGCCAATCGTGTTGTGGCAAGGATTTTGGCCAGCTCCGAAAGCGACACGTCCGAGCAAAATCCGAGCGCGGCACGATCGGCACGTGTGATCGC
>QHOW01000224.1 GCA_003219435.1 Verrucomicrobiota bacterium
ATGAACTCGCTTTGCAATGGCCCCGTAACGGCTCGCGCGCGAGTCAGCGCCTGCAACTCCCAAGGTTGAGCTCGGCCCACGTAATACGACTGATAAGTCTCAAGGGAACAAACGAGCGGGCCTTTTTCTCCCTCAGGACGCAGCCTTGCATCAAGGACCCAAATATTTCCTTCGGCAGTGGGCTGTGCCATGGCAACGACGAGATTTTGCGCGGAGCGAACATCGTCGCCGACGAATAGAACATCCAAATCCGCGCCATAGCTGATCTCGCGTCCGCCAAATTTTCCCAGAGCGACGATGGTCATTTGTTCGCCTCCGAGGAGCCTGGTCGTAAAGAGAAGGCAGGCTTCCGCCAAATCGGAAAGTTCGTTAAAGACCGCCACAGGATTGGTCAGGCCAAGCGCATCCCGTAAAACGATTCGCAGCAGTTGCCGGCGCCAGTATGCGCGTACCGGATCGAGATTGCCCGCATTCGCGCCTAATGAATCGAGGCGCCGTAAATTTTCGTCGGTCGATCGAGGTTCATAAAACGCCGGATCTCGTGTGATTTCTTCAAGTAATTGAGGATGCCGGATCAGCAAATCACCGGCAAACCGGCTGGCATCAAAGGTTTTGACGAGCAACTCGAGCAGCTTCGGATTCGTAACCAGCAACTCGAAAAGCAAACTGCGCAGGCCGTAGGCTTCCACGAAGCGAACGAATTGATTGAGAGTTGCATTCGGATCTGCAGCCTTGGCGAGCCATTCGAGCAGGACCGGACGCAGCTTGCCGAATATCTGACGTGTGCGCGGCGCGATGTGGAAGCTTCCCTGGCCCCGCGCAAGATCCGCGAGGGTTTTGGCGGCGTGTTTTTGATCATTGAAAATTTCGAGGCCGATTTTGGCCCCGAAAGCGTTCGTGGACGTTTCGGAGATAATCCGTTGAAAAATCGGGCGGACAGCGCGCATTCTTTCTCGCAGCGCCGCAGTGAAATCTTCGACGGACGAAAAGCGCAGGCTAAGTGCGAGCCGCTGCAAAGGTTCCGGTTCTTGCGGGACAGTGTGTGTCTGCTGTTCGGCCTCGATCTGCAAACGATGCTCGACACGGCGGAGAAACCGATATGTTTTGTCGAGCGTCAACACTTCACCGCGCGGCAACAGGTCCAATTCGCGAAGGGCTCGCAGGGCCCTGAGCATACTCCCTTCCTGCAGGAATGGATGATGCGCGCCGTGGACAAGCTGAAGTGCCTGCACGATGAATTCTATCTCGCGAATGCCGCCGCGTCCGAGCTTGACGTCGCGCTCGAGATTGTCAGGTCCGACCACGTCGCGCTCGATGCGTCGCTTGATGTTGGCGATCTCATCGAGCAAATCGGGCGTCGGGCTTTTCGGATAAATAAAAGGCTGATGTTGCCGCAAGAATTCGTAAGCCAGCTCGCGACTGCCGGCGATTCCGCGTGCCTTAATCAAAGCCAGGCGCTCCCAGGTTTCGCCGAAACCAGCGTAGTAATTTTCCATGCTCTCGAGCGACCGAGCGAGTGGCCCGGCAGAACCTTCCGGACGAAGGCGCAGATCAACGCGAAACAGTGAGCCTTCTGGATGACGTGTGGAAAATGTCTCAAGGATTTTCTTTCCCAGCCGGTTAAAGAACTCGTGATAGGAAAATTGTGGCGTGAGCTGGCCTTCCTCACTGTAGAGAAAAAGAAGATCGACATCGGAGCTGTGATTTAGCTCGGCGCCTCCGAGTTTACCCAGCGCTAGAATGGCGAATTCGGCATCCGGGGAACCGTAACGCTTCTGGAATTCCGCATTCCGATGTTCGCAGATGCGGCGAATGCAAATATCCGCGATCTGCGAAAGCTCCGCAGTCGTCTCCTCAAGTGGCGCCAGGTTCGCAAGCTCGCGCAGCGCGATCCGCGTCATCTCACGGCCTTTCCAGACACGAAGAGCGGCGAAATTCTCCGCTGCGATTGAATCACCAGCTACACTGCGAAGCTCGTCGAGCATTTCTGCATAGCCGCGAGACGCGAGACATACTTCAGGCTGGCGAAGCCAAAGAAGAGTTTCGGGATTCCGCACCAATCGCGTCGCGCAAATGCTCGAGACGGCCAGAAGATGAAGCAGGGAAGCTTCACCCAGCGGAAATTGTTCGACGACATCAACAAATGGCGGCGCGGAGGGCGGCCACCGTTCGCCAAGTTGGACAAGGCTGGTTTCGACCTGTGAGGGATTGAGCGACGTGGCTGCTTTTTCTCGAACCCAACGATCAACGCGAACCATCACGCGGAACATCACGCGGATTTGTCCGAAAGACTAGTCGTCGGGCCGCGCTTGATTATGCGGAAGGGGGAGGCGCCAGGACGCGAAGCGATTTTTCTTTGATTTGGAAATCAACCGGACAGTTGCCGGCCAGTTCGCCGTCCAGTTCTATCGGAACATCCTGCGCGCTCGTTATGCGCAACCGCTGAGTCTGAAAATATTCAATCTCAGGGACGCGAATGTCCGAGCTAAAGACAACGTCTTGCAGATATTTGATAATTTCGAGGTATCCGAGCCGTTTGAAGACGACTACATCAAACAAGCCATCATCGATGAGCGCGTGTTTGAAAAATGGAAAAGGCCCTCCGTAAAGACGCCCATTTCCGATGAGAACAAACGACCCCTCTTCAACGGGAGCATTCTCCGACTCGATAACCAGCTTCGGCGGCTGGCGTGCCGCAATTTGCGCGGCGGAGATGAGATAACTGAGCGGACCGAAACTGCGTTTGAAAGCGAGGCTGGTCTCCTTGACGACTTGGGCGTCGAGTCCCACGCCGGCGAGTTGGACGAAGCATTTCGCGTTCGCGCTCGGAAGATCGACCAGTCGCATGTTCCCGCCCTGAATCACGTCCCAGCAAAGTTCAAGATTGTGCGACGGCAGGCCAATCTCCATGGCAAAGACGTTCACTGTGCCGATTGGGAGCAGTCCCAATGCGACATTGCTTCCGGCGAGACCGTTGACCACCTCGTTGACGGTACCGTCGCCACCGGCCGCAACGATTTTTCCAAATCCCTCCCCGACAGCTCGCCGCGCCAGCGCCTCTGCCTCACCGGGATGCGACGTGATGTGAATGAGACAACCGCGAGTGATCGATTCAACACGTTCCTGCCAGTATTTCGCCTCCTCGTTACCTGCGGCCGGGTTGAGAATGACGACTGTATTACTCACACGAAAGGTGGACGCGGGCTTTGATCTTTTCTTCAAACTCGGGCTGCGTAACATCTTCGCGTGCAAAAATTGCGTCGGCTTGCATTGATTGCGTTGGGGGGAGCGTTTGCGCTTGGCGCTATCGCCCTGATCGGTGTGAACCTGTATGTGCAATCGCAAGGGACACAAGCGAAGATTCAGCAGGAATTAAGTCGCCAGCTGGGGACAACGTTGGAGATTCGCAGCATGAGCGTGACCCCGTGGGGCGGACTCGAACTGAGCGGCATTACCATTCCGCAAACCTCCCCCGTGAGCCCGAGTCATTTCCTTGAGGCAAGAACATTTCGTCTTCGTGTTCGCTTCCTCTCGCTCTTTTCCCGGCGACTGGTGATCAAAGATGTCTCGCTCGTCAATCCAAACATAGTCTGGGCGCAAAACGCCGAGGGAAAATGGAGGTTGCCCGGTGCGCGAAAAAAAGAAGCGCCGGTGGTTTCGGCAAATCCGCCTCCAAATATCCCCGAGTCGCGAACGCCAAGCGAACCGGTCGAACCACCGGCGCCTCCCGCCGTCGCCGCCACGCCGGCTCATCTTCCCTCCCCACCTCAAGTGACAGTGGATAGATTCGCGAAGCGATCCCGAAGGCCTTCAGTGACGGTCGCTCCGGAAGTTCAACGGCTTAACATCGAGAACGGGAATTTTACCTTT
>QHOW01000005.1 GCA_003219435.1 Verrucomicrobiota bacterium
TGCGGCTGCGGCCATCGAATACGCGCTCGATGAAGGTTCGGTCGCCGATGAGGTCTGCTACTGGCGGGACATGACCCTGGTGCCGCACTTACTTAATCTTTTTTTCAAACGTCAAGTTCGCTCGAAGTGCTCGTTTTCCCTTCCGAAAATTCGGCTTGGCGATCGCAAAGAGATCGCGCGCGAGCTGCGCGACGAAGTTGTGTCAATGCGAACATGATCAGGGATACAATCTTTTCTTCAAGGAAGAAGCATTTGTCGGGAACACTTGGAGGGACAGACGAAGTGCTCGGGATGCTTGATAAGATGAATGCGATCGAAGAAGTGATCGTCGTCGGGATTCATCCTAATGACCGAATGACCGAGTACACGTCGCCGGGCTATGAGGATTACGGCCGGTTCACTGTCGAAACTCTCAAGCCTCTGATCGATACGAAATACCGGACTTTGGCGGGGTCATCAAACACCGCGGTGATGGGATCGTCCCTCGGCGGCGTGGTTTCCTTTTATCTCGGATGGCAATGGCCTGATGTGTTCGGCAAGGTCGCGTGCCTTTCAAGTACGTTTGCTTACCGGGACAACCTGCTCGAGCGCGTCTTTGCCGAGCCGAAAAGGAAACTCCGGATCTATCTCGATAGCGGCTGGCCAGCCGACAACTACGAACCCACACGTAGCATGAGAGACCGACTCATATGGAAAGGATACCGCCCCGGATCGGAGCTGTTTTACCTGGCGTTCCCGGAAGCGAAACACGACGAAAACGCGTGGGCCGTGCGCAGCCCGATCCCGTTCCAATTCCTTTTCGGAAAGCTACCCGCCTTCTAAAACCAGTCGGTTCCAGAGACTGAGGCTCTCAGAAAGCGGTGCGCGCATTCGGAGTTAAGCGGCGGAAAGACCTGCGCGGATTACTGCGGAGATCAGAATGGACGCAAGCAGGACTTCATCGCGACGATTTCGCAGTTGCTTTCGCGTGCTGTTGAATGCGTCTCGCGTGAGTGCGACCGCTTCGCGAGGGTCATCGGTCAATCGGGCAGCGAAGCTGTAGACAGCGGGATAATAACGAGCAACTAGCTTATCGAAACGCGAGTTTTTTGTTTTCATAGCGGCTTCCTTGCTCATTAGTCGAAATCCGACGGCTTCCCTTACAGTGTTGTCCCGACAATCGGCACTAGACGGGTAGAACAAGACATTTGACAGAAACGCGAATGCTTAAGTCTGGCAGGGCTTGATCGCTGTGTAGCTTGCGCTCTAGTACAAATCCTGGCACAACGCCGCTCTTCGATGTGAACTACAGATAAAGCCAGGGTGGCGAAATTGGCAGACGCGCCAGACTTAGGATCTGGTGGAGAAATCCTTAGGGGTTCGAGTCCCCTCCCTGGCACTTGATGGGAGAAAATAAACGCTCAACGCACAATTCAGACAGCGCTAGTTTGACATTGAGCGTTCGGTGTTGAAACCGGACGTTACATTACACGCCATTTTCTGCGCCCGATACGCTTCTCGACTTCCCACAAGCGTATTCCGCCCAGGAATGCATTTTCATTTCGTCCGCGCTCAACTCCCTCTGGCAATCGATGAAAACGATGCACGAGACCGCCGCCTAAGACAACGTAATCCGCAATGAAGGCTCTCTTCAGTTGCGCGACTGCATAGAGAACTTCTCGTTTCCATTTTTTTTGGCCCAGCAGCGCCAAGCCTGGAACGCCGAGATAATTTTCGATGATGTGGCCGTCAGGATACGGCAGGTCACCAAGCTCAAGCGACATCAAGGTCTTATCCCACACCAGCGCGGAGCCGAGCCCGGTTCCGAGTCCCAGAAAGAGCATGCGTCCGCTCCCTTGGTAACTGCCAAGCGCTTGCATGGCCGCGTCGTTGATCAGGCGCGCCGGTATGCGGAGCGCTTTGGCGAAATTGAAACCAATCCATCCTTTACCCAAATGCTTTGGATTGCCTATGATGCGTCCCTTGCGGACGGGCGCTGGGAAACCGATGGACGCCACGTCAAATTTCCACCCACGCGCGGTCTCTTCAAGTTTCGTGATCAATTGTTCCGGTCTCATGCGCGGCCCTGATGCAAACACCCGTTGACTGCGCTGCGACATAAGTAGCTTTACGTGTGTGCCGCCGATATCAACGACGAGAACTCTTCTCTTCATGAGCGACCGCACCCGAAAAGCCTTCGGGGTAATGCTAACGACCGCGGCCGGTCAGGCGTTTGAACCGCTGAAAGACACTCTTCGGCTCCGGCTTTGTCACCGTGCTGGCAGGCCAGCACTCCACAATTTCAAGCGCGAGAAATCGGAACAGCATCAGATGGGTAGATTTCAAATCGAGCCGCAGATTTTTCGCAATTTGCTGGACGGACCTGATACCGTTGAATTGCGAGGCAAATTGCGCCTCGTCGAAGGTCAGCTTCAGTTTCTGAACACATTCAAAACCGTCTTTGATGTAAGCCGGAATCGATGTTGGATCGCACCTTGCCTGTTGATCGAGATTCTCCACGAAACGCAAGGTTTCCAGCGCCCAGTTATCCACGTTCGTCTCCGCAGACACGTCGGGAGCGTCACCCAACAGACCGGCATTCTTCTCAAACATGATCCACACTCCCTGCGCGGTCCAAAGTTGGGAGAAAAGTTTTTGCCCATAATGCCGCACCAACTGCATCGCTGGCTGGCGTGGAATCGATTCCTGCCGGGCAAGAGTAAGAAACAACGGCGCTCCCGTTTTACTCTGTTGGGCGCGTGCCTGGGCAACAACTTCCGTATCGACGTTGGCAAGGACGGCAGGCGCTTCCGGGCAATAGAGATCGGGATCCCGGGTAGTGACGAAAGCAATCGCGCCGTCCTTTGCCAAAAGTTCGATCGGTTCCTGGTCCCAGAATGCCCGCAGCACGCCTGTGAGTTCCTCTTTGACGATCGCTTGAAGCGCGCGATTTAAGGGAAGCAAGATCGTGCGTCCGCAAAAATAAACATCCGCCGTAGCCGACTCCTTCAGAGGATCGGCTTCCGTAGCGGGAGCAAAAGTGGCGTTGGCGGGTTTTGCCCACTCGGCGACGGGTGGCGACGGGTTCCACCAGTTCTCGGATTGGACGGTGTCTTCCGAATCAGTAGGAGGCTGTTGAGCCTTGGTCTCCAACTCCTGTGGGGTGTGCTCGCTGCTGGTTTGATCTTGCCTTTCGCTAGTTGAGGCTTCGCCTTGAGCTTTCTTCGGTTTTGGTTTACCCGATGAGTTTGGCATAATGGTCCTCCATGGTTTTAATAAGCCTCTTTGAAGGCTTTACTCAAGAACCCAACCATCGCAACGGCGATCTCTCGAGGCCCGTCGCCTGCATTGTTGTAACCTCCTCCCCCGCCATCACTCGCGCCGCGCGTCGCCACGCGACAGAGCAAGGCGGCTACAACGCCGCGAAACGACGTGCGAGTTCGCGCCGGCTGATTTTTCCACGTTCGGTCACCGGGATTGCATCCACGATAAAAACCCGCTTCGGGACCTGCCAGCCGCTCAATTCGCGTCTGCAAAATTCCAACAGTTGAGCCTCGCTTACGCCTGGCGAGGCGACCACACATGCCGCCACTTCTTCATTGCGCAGGACCGAGGCGCGCCCAAATACAACCGCCTGGCGCACACCGCTAAAACGTAGCAAATGCGCTTCCACTTCTGCCGGGTTCACCTTTTTGCCAGCGACATTTATTACATCCGAAGTCCGGCCAACGATTCGGAACCCGGTCGCCGTTTTTTTCAACAAATCGTCGGGGACAAAACGTCCGCCGCCAAGCTTTGCTTCGTCGGATTCAGGAAAATAACCGTCGCCCACAGCGGTGCTGCGCACGCGAATCCGGCTCGCGGGCGCGTCTGGATCAACCATCTCAATGGCGACGCCTTTCACCGCTTGACCGACAAAACCTTCTTCCTCGTTTTGTCCTGCGCGGTCATAACACATTCCACCGGATTCCGACGCGCCGTAAAACGAATGTATCAGCAGTCCAAATTTTTGCCGGAACTGCCGCGCCGCGGCGGTAGCCAGCGGCGCCCCGGCGGAAATGCAGAGCCGCAACTGCGGCAATGCGGGAACGTCTTCCATTTCACAAAACGCCTGATAGAAAACGGGCATTCCTGGAAAGACCGTTGCGTTGGTGCGGGCAAGATCGGCAAGCACAGCGCGCGGCAGCCGTTCCCGGCTCAACACCATCGGCACGCCCCGGGCGATCAGCGGTATGAGCAAATTGCTGAATCCGTAAGAATGCGAAATTGGAATGACTCCAAAATTCAAATCGACGTCGCTGATTCCCATCGTGTCGCAAATCTGATTACAATCGGCGAGCAGTTGCTCGCTCCGGAATCGGACCGCCCGCGGGGCGGCCGTCGTGCCCGAGGTCAATTTAAGAAGCGATGGCGAATGCTCGCCCCAATTTGCCGTAGCGTCGGATGTGTTCAGCCGAAACAGAGCGGGTGAGTTTCCGCTGGGGAGAGCGGACACTACAGCCCTGGCATGGCAAATCTCCAGCGCGGCGTCGCGCTGTTGGTCGCCGATTGATTGTTCCAGCGGGAGAATAACCAGTCGTCTGCGCAAGCAAGCGATCAAAATCGATGCCCAATTTTCGTGGTTCCCGATCTGAATCGCGATAACGTTTCCGGCGCGAAACGTTTCAATCTTCCTCTCGAAATCGCGCGCGACTTCATCGATCTCTGAAAACTTTCGCACCACTTCGCCGCGCGTGTTGAGAATCGCGGATGAATCTTTCGCCCGCCCAAGGATGCGCCGCCAGGCGGCAAGCAATGCATCGCTCGATTTCATCCCTTGCGTAAGCAGCTCCGCCCGACTAGATTTCGCGCTCCCTTTTGAAGATGAAAACAGGCATTCATCCAGAGTATTACGATACCGATATTGTCTGCGCGTGCGGCGCGGTCTATCGCACCCGCTCGACGCGTCGCGATATTAAGATCGGTATTTGTGCTGCTTGTCATCCATTTTTCACGGGCGAGCAGAAGTTCGTCGATACCGCCGGGCGTGTCGAAAAATTCGCGCGCCGCTATGGCAGCACTAAAGCCGCGCGGACAAACAAGAAAGCTTAGACTGTCGTAGAGGCGTTCGCTGAGCGCCTGCTCCAAGTGCGGCTGATACAGCCGCCGCTACATCGTTATGGATCTTGATTCCCTCATCGAACGCAAACGCGAACGCTTCGAACAACTCGACCGCGAAATCGCAGATCCTCGTCTGTTTGACAACCGCAAACGTGCTGGCGAAATCATGCGCGAACATGCCAGCATCAAGGAACTGCTTGCGCGCTGGAATCAACTCGAAACAGCGCGGCGTCAACTGGACGACAATCGCGAACTCGCCACTTCCCGTGACGTGGAGATCGCGGCGATGGCCGACGACGAAATCCCCGACTTGGAAAAACGAGTTCGCGATCTCGAGCGCGAAATTCAAATCAGCCTCCTTCCGCCCGACGAGAATGAAGATCGAGATGCAATTGTCGAAATTCGGGCGGGGACAGGCGGCAGCGAAGCGGCGATTTTCGCGGCCGATCTTTACCGGATGTACCATCGCCATGCGGAAACGGCCGGGTTAAAAACCGAGGACCTCGAATCGAGTCCGTCGGAGTTGGGTGGATTAAAGGAAGCGATCTTTCGGGTTTCCGGCGAATCTGTTTTTCGGAAACTGCGTTACGAAAGCGGCGTTCACCGCGTGCAACGCGTCCCAGCAACCGAGGCGCAAGGTCGTATTCATACATCAACAGCCACGGTGGCGGTTTTGCCGGAAGCGCAAGATGTTGATCTTGAGTTGAAGCCGGATGATTTGCGCATTGAAGTCTCGCGTGCCGGCGGACCCGGCGGCCAGGGCGTAAATACGACTGACTCCGCAGTGCAGGTTTTGCACATTCCCACAGGCACAATCGTGCGTTGTCAGGATGGGAGAAGCCAAATCAAAAATAAAGAACGAGCGCTGAGTATCCTGCGTGCGCGGTTGCTGGAGCGGAAGCAGCGCGAAGAAGCGGAAAAATATAGCGCCCAGCGCCGTGGCCAGATCGGTACGGGCGGCCGTGAAGAAAAGATTCGCACCTACAATTTTCCGCAGAACCGCGTAACCGATCATCGCATTGGTTTGACGCTTTATAATTTAGACCGCGTGATGGAGGGCGATCTCGGCGAATTAATTCAGTCCCTGCAAGCCGCTGATGTGGCGGAACGCTTGAAGGAGTCGGCGGTCGTGTGAGGAGTCCGCTTCTGTCATTTCGACGGGGAAGCGAAATCTCTTATTGTTCTCCTTCGATTCGCTCCGAATGACACGGTATGAGGCGCAGCATGACAGTATGATATGAAAGCGTATTTTATGCGGATGAAAGTCTCAGAGGATGAAGCGTGGCGCGAGCAATGCCGCCGAGGATTGGATCGCGATGTGATGACGCGGATCAAATACGGCTTCTGCCATGTTTATAAACCGGTGCTCGACGATGCGCCGTTCCGCGCCTTCCCCACGATGGAGGAGTATCGGAACTGGTGTGACCAGAACCTCCCTGCCTATCTCGGATACCGTCGGATGACGGCGCACCAAGAGAATGCCTGAAAGCAAATTCACGCCCGCCCAGGCGGAGGAGCTCGCCGCGGCTTTCACTCGTGAAGGGGTCGATTATCTCTTCATCGGCGAGAGCGTGCGATCCTGCTCGGTTACCCTGAAACCACTCAGGACATTGATATTTTTCTGCCGCGCTCGCGTGAAAACGCCGAGCGCGTCTTGCGAGCGCTGCGTTCCCTGGGCTTCGATCTCGATGCGGCCTCGACGGTGTCGATCTTGACCGGAAGCGAGATTATTTTGTTAAAAGGCGGACCCTTTGCGCTGGACCTGATTCATGCGCCGGATGGGATTGAAAGCTTTGAATCTGCGAAAAGCCGGCGCGTCTTCGAAGCCGGGCGCTTTCCGGTTGCGTCGCTCGACGACATTATTGCGAGCAAAAAGGCCACAGGACGAGAAAAAGATCTGAGTGATGTTAAGCGTCTTGAACAGTTCAGAAGTGAATATATGCGTCGAAGGACCTCATGAGGGTGCTCGATGTGCTGCAATCCACGACCGCGTATTTCAAAAAGCGTGGCATTGAGGATTCCCGCTTGAATGCCGAGCATTTGCTTGCGCACGTGCTTCGCCTTACCCGAATGGAGCTTTATCTTGAGTTCGAGCGAACACTTAACGAAACGGAACTGGCGCCATTGCGTGAGCTTGTGCGGCGTCGCGGCGAGGGTGAACCGCTCCAACATTTGCTCGGCACCGTGGAATTTTGCGGTGAAAGTTTTCTCTGCGACAAACGCGCGCTCGTTCCCCGCCCCGAAACCGAGGAGTTGGTGGAGCTCGTTGAATCGAGAATCGAGAATCGAGAATCGAGAATCGTGGACGTTGGAACCGGCAGCGGCGTGATCGCGCTCAGTCTGGCAAAAAAATTTCCGGAGGCGCACGTCTTCGCCGTCGACGTTTCGGAAGATGCGCTCGCCCTCGCGCGAGAAAACGCGATCCGGCTCGGTTTAAGTGGACGCGTGCAATTGAGAAAAAGCCATCTTCTTGAAAATCTGGATGAAAGATTCGACGTGATCGTTGCGAATCTTCCGTATATCGCCACGCAGGATCGACATACTCTTTCGCGGGAAGTCTTGCACGATCCGGATGTTGCTCTCTTCGCCGGCGCTCGGGGGGACGAGTTGGTGCACGAATTGATTGAGCAGGCCCCGGAGCGGCTTCGTCCGGGCGGACTGCTAGCCCTGGAAATCGGGCTTGGCCAGAGCCAAGGCCTTCTTTCTGTCTTGGCGGAAAAAAAATACCGCGACATTGATTCGAAAAACGATTATTCAGATGTGATTCGATTCCTTTTCGCAAGATATGGATAAGATTCTCATTCACGGCGGGCATCCGCTATCCGGTTCGATCAAGGTCAGCGGTTCGAAGAATTCCGCGCTGCCGATTCTGGCCGCAACATTGCTCAGCCGGGAGCCGTGCGTCGTTCATGGCGTGCCTGACCTGAGCGACACGCATTATATGCTGCAAATTCTGGCGCATCTCGGTGCGCAAGTAGAACGGGCCAGCGGCACGGTAAGCGTCACGGCTGACAAGGTCGAATCGGTGGCACCTTACGATGTCGTTCGCAAAATGCGCGCCTCCGTCTGTGTGCTTGGACCGCTTCTGGGCCGCTGCAAAGAAGCGACTGTCTCGCTGCCGGGTGGTTGCGTCATTGGGGATCGCCCAATTGATCTGCATCTCACGGGTTTCGAAGCGCTCGGCGCGGCGGTGCGCGTAGAGGGTGGCGACGTGAAAGTTTTTGCACCGAAGCTGACCGGTGCCGTAATCAATCTGCGGGGCAAATTCGGTCCGACTGTCCTCGGCACCGATAACGTGATGATGGCCGCCGTGCTCGCAGACGGCGTGACTGTGATCGAAGGAGCGGCACAAGAACCCGAAGTAGTGGATCTTGCCAATTTTTTAAACAAGATGGGCGCGAAGATCGAAGGCGCCGGAACGCGGCGTGTCATCATTGAAGGAGTGCCCACGCTGCATGGAGCGGAACATACTGTTATCCCTGACCGAATTGAGGCGGGGACATTTCTTGTGGCGGGCGCAATTTGCGGCAAAGCAGTTACCGTTAAGCGGGTTGAGCCGGAGCATGTGCGCTCGGTTACAGATGCGCTGACCCGTTGCGGTTTTCCAATCGACATTGCGGATCACTCGATTTCGATCTCGCCGAACGGGGAAGCCAAGGCGTTGGAATTAATCACCGAACCATATCCGGGCTTTCCCACCGACATGCAGGCACAGATGTGTGCATTACTCTCCACAAGCGACGGTATCAGCGTCGTGACGGAAAATATTTTCCCGCAACGCTACATGCATGTCGCGGAGCTAAAACGCATGGGAGCGCAAATGCAGCTGGAAGGCGCAACTGCGGTGATCCAAGGGGTCGATCGTCTTTTGGGCGCGCAGGTCATGGCGAGCGACCTCCGCGCATCCGCTGCACTAGTGCTTGCGGGATTAAAGGCGGACGGAATTACCGAAGTGAGCCGGGTCTATCACATTGATCGCGGTTACGAACACCTTGATGAAAAATTGAGCGAACTCGGCGCGCAGATCGAGCGCGTGAAAGGATAAAGGTGGCGCGAGTCTTTGACTTGCCTTTTCCCGCGGCAAGCCGGACGCTTGCTCCAAATTCCGCCTGAAAGGATAAATCTATGGATCAACAGCCAATGCCAGCTCCCCCACCCGCTCCGGGCGCCTCTTCTGATATACGAACCTGGTGCGTGCTTTGCCACGCCGCAGCTTTGCTCGGATTGTTTTTTCATTTTCTGGGGCATCTCCTCGGCCCCCTCATCGTTTGGCTGGTGAAACGCGGGGATTCCCCGGAAGTCGATGCCCATGGAAAAGAGTCGCTCAACTTCCAGATTTCGATGCTGATTTATGACGCCATTGCCGCAATTCTCTGCATTGTGCTTATCGGCATTCCGATTCTGATCGCGCTTTGGGTACTGAACACGGTTCTCGTCATTATCGCCTCCATTCAGGCAAGCGAAGGGAAGTTCTATCGCTATCCGATTACTATTCGGCTGATCAAGTAAATGACGAATGACGAATGTCTAATGACGAAGGAATGACAAAAGGATGCGCACTCGGACCTTTCGTCATTTAGCATTCGGATTTGTTTCGTCATTCGTCATTAGTGCTTCGTCATTGTTCGGCTGCGAGGATTCGCAATGTCTTTAGATTTTGCACGTCCTCGGCGAGGTCTTTCCCTTTCGGCGTTTCCAGCACTTTGGGAATTTCGCGGAAACGCCGATCGCGCATGATGAAACGGAAAGCCTCGAGGCCAATCTTGCCCTTGCCGATATGCTCGTGTCGATCCACGCGCGAGCCGCGAGCAGTTTTGGAATCGTTGACATGAATTGCAACGAGACGATCGCGCCCGATGACGCGATCAAATTCGCGAAATGTTTTTCGGATTGCTGATTCGCTTCCGATATCGTGGCCCGCGGCGAAAATATGCGCGGTATCGAGACAAACACAGAGCCGCTCAGGCTCACGAACCCGGCTGATGATGTAAGCGAGTTGCTCGAACGTGCTTCCCAGGCATGAACCCTGGCCGGCCGTCGTTTCCAGCGCGATCCGCGTCTTTATTTTCGGAATCCCAGAGAACACGCAGTCAATCGATTCTACAATCTTCTCCAGCCCCGCCTCTTCGCCTGCGCCCAGATGCGCGCCCGGATGCAACACCAGAAACGGCAGTTTTAGTTGATCGGCGCGAATCAATTCTTCAGCAAGAGCCCGCAACGAGTTGGCATGGAATTGTGGATTAGTGGCGGCGAGATTGATGAGATAGTTCGCGTGCGCGAAGATCGACAATAATTCGCGGCGCTGGCTGTGTTTAAGAAACGCGCCAATTTCCTGGCGGGTCAGTGGTCGAGCGAACCACTGCATGTTGTTCTTCACGAACATTTGCATGGCGCTGCACCCAATCGAACAACCGCGTTGAATCGACATTTGCACGCCGCCAGCGATCGACATATGCGCGCCCAGAAGAATTTCTGATTTCGGACTTCTGATTTTTGATTGTGAGCGCGATTGCAATCGGCGGTTACGCGGATGCTTCATTTCAAATCAGCAATCAGCACTCAACAATCAGCAATCCTCAGAATCTCTTGGGGTGCCAGTCCGGCTTCTTCAGGCTGCCTTCGCCAGTGTATTCGAAAAGTTTGTACACTGGGATAAGCAGGACGCCGGGCCCTTTCATGTTGAGCCGCACATTGAAGTCGAGCTTGTCATCGAGGAAATGAATATCGCCGTGGCCGAGCATGCTGAAGAACGTGCTGGCTGCTTCGAAGTCGTCCGTATGGATAATTCCTTCGTTGATCTTAAAAGTCGCACTCGCCTGGTGGGCGATGCTGTATCCGCTACCAGGGACGATATGATTGAGAATTCCTGAGAGCGGTCCGAAAATTGGGATTGCAAAAACATCACCATTGGTCACTTCCACTTTTCCGCCTCCGCGCATCGTCCGCGGATTGCTGCCCAGACCGGTAAAATCATAACTGCCGCTCATTTGCCCGTGCGCCGTCTTGTAGTTGTAGTACAAATCGGTCAGCGGCGGAAAATCGATTCCGCTCACGGAGATATTCGCCTGATAACGGGAATCATTTCGCGCCAGTGAGATGTCGGCTTTTCCGTATAGCGTGCCGGAAAGAAGCGCGGCGCGCAGATCGGCGATTTGCAATCGGTTGTCGGTGAAGAGCAATCTTCCCGCGACGCGGTCGAATGGCAGCGTCTTCCCGAGGAAGACGTAATCCATTCCATTGGCGCCATCGACCTTGATCTCCAGGTGCGTGTTCTTGCCGCCACGAAACTGATAAACGCCATTGGCGATAACCGTGGGCGGGCGCCGAAATTTGTACGGCAGAACGGTTTTCCAAAGCTTGGGATCGATCCAAAAAATTGCCTCGGCAGGATGCAACAAGCTTTTGATGTTTGCGATGCGGACCTCGTGTTTTTTGAAATCGTAGGTGAAATTGCCAGTCCCGGTCCCTTCATCGCGCACTACCTGAAAACCCTGGCAAGTGATGGCGCCATCCGCAAAATGAATTTTCGTGCTCGCGCTGTTCATCCAGATACCGCGGAATCGGGTCCGCTCCAGCGCGATGGTTCCATCGCCCCGCCAATTCTCTGGGTTGCGATCCTCGCCCCGGATCGAGAGACGAATGGCAGGTGAACGCTGCCACTCCCATTGCCGGAGAAAATCATCCAGGGCCGGAGGGACAATCGCGCGGATTGCGCTTGGAGCCATTGTGCTCTCGACGTTTAACCGAAAATCGCCGGGGGCCTCGTAAAGATCGACCCTGAGCTGGCCGGTTTGATGGCGCAAGCGGAGGTCCTGGAGCAATGTGCGCTCGCCATTCCAGGAAAAATCAGCCGTGAGATCAGAGAACGGCACCGTTTTGTAAGTGAATCGGGCAAAGGCGGCGTGGCCGATCACCTCCGGTCGAAGGTGATTCGCCTCGAAATTTATGGAGCCAGAGACTTCGACCAGGGGCGGTGAGTGAAATGTGACGTCCGCGACCGGACCGCTGAGCTCGAAAGCATCGAGAAAAACCCTTAGGTCCAGGCTGCTGCGGATCTGAAAATTCGCACGGTTGCTTTGCCGGTCCCAATCGGCGAGACCGGCAAAAGTACCCAGGTGATCACTCCACTCGCACTGCGTAACATCCAGATGCTGGTCCCTCCATTCGGCGGCGGCAGACAGGTTTCTTATTTCGTAGTTGCCTCGTTGCACCCGATCCCCGCGCAGCGTTGCCTCGACTCGCGCATTCTCGATTTCTGCGACGTCTCCCGTGAACTTCACCTGCAACGAGGGAGGCACGGCGGGAAAGTTGAATTTCTGCAATTCATTCACAAGCCATTGCACCATTGCGACTCGCCTTCTCCATTCTTCTTCTGGAATCGGCGGCGATGGCTTGTAATTCTCGCGCTTGATCAACTGTCCACTCGCCGAAATCCGAATTCCGCAAAAAATTCCCTCGGCCTGGCTGACGTAAATTTGTTCCGGTGGAAAATAGATATGGGCGCGGAAATTATTGAGTTGCACTTTCTCGGTTCGTCCCTCCGGCGTTCTAAGTGGAAGGGTGATCTGCGCATTCCGCACATCGAGCGCGTTGAGAAATGACTCATGATGGATTAGCGCAGCATAATTGATATCGAGCGAGATTTCGCTGATGAGGGCCAGCGTGTTCTCGCGGTTCTTATAGTCGAAAATCCGCACATTTTTTGCGACGAGTCCGCGGAACGGATCCAGTGTCAATCGTCCAACGGAGGCTTCGACCCCGCGCTTGTGCAATTCTTCGACCACCAGAGAGCGCCACTGCCGGCCGAAGCCTCTCTTTGCCAGGTACCAGCCGCCGCCGAGAACCCCGAAAATCGCGGCGAGAATCGCCAAACGCAGCAAGCTCACAACGATTCCACGCGCCCAAGTCGATCGTCGATCTTGTGCCGAAGGCCGAACCTGGGGGGCTTCGAGGACGGGCGGCATAGTGTCGTTGAAGTGTTAAAGCGTTGCAGCGTTGCAGCGATAGACCAGTTTAACGCTGTAATAGTTCAACGCTTCAACGTGATTTCTATTTCCGATCTTCCAGCAATTAACGCTTCCCTCAATTTGGTGAGCACTTGTTTTATTTCAATGGGCTGGTACTTCATCCGGCATGGCGCGTGGCGGCGGCATATGGTCTGCATGATCACCGCCGTGACTTCATCCACATTTTTTTTGGTTGGCTACATCACTTACCACGTGCACGTCGGCGAAAAATCGTCGGGATACACGGGATGGATCGCCGCGATTTACTTTCCGATATTGGCTTCGCATGTTCTGCTCGCCTTTGTCACGTTGCCTCTAGTGATTTTGACGCTGGTTCAGGTTTTTCGTCGCCGGTGGGATCGCCACAGGCGAATTGCGC
>QHOW01000226.1 GCA_003219435.1 Verrucomicrobiota bacterium
TTCTGGAAGCGCGGATCGTTGCGCAGTGGATCAAACATTGGATGCAGCCGGAGCAACGCAGGAGTGATCGGCGGATTTGAATAGCACAAAAGGCTGGAATTTCGTTCGTCGGCGGGATAGACTAGATGTCACTTCTAAGATGGGCACACTGCCGATCAAAGACATTGCAATCGGAATAATTGGCGCCGTCCTTGGCGCAGTGGTTGTCAGTCTGGGGGCTGGCACCTTGCGCATCGCAGCCAAGTCGCGCAAAGCGATAAAAGCCAAGCGCGAAGCACACCGTTCCCTCTGGCACAGTGGCGACACGTTAAAACGCGTAAACGTAACCTTGGAATATCTCTTCGTAGTGCTTTCCCATTTTTTGGTCGCCAATCTGTTTTGGCTTATTCCTGACGTTGTCGAAGCTTTCACACGAACTGGGATGCCCGGATCGACCGACGAGAGATTCTTTTGGCCATTCGCCCTAGTTTTTCGACTCGTGAGTCTTATCTTTTTCTTTCTCGGTATCGGTCGAATCGTTCGATATGCATCCGTGATCCGCGAGAAGTGAGCAAAGACTCGTCGCTTCGATTTCGATATTGAATCTTTGGCGCTCGGCCAGCGGTCAGTTGCCGGCGCACCGCCGGAAGCTACGAGCGCGACCGGGAGGTGACGGAAAGCGGCTCGGCGGTTTCGAGATTTTTGATGACGGTGCTGAGATAAACGGACTGCGGGAAAAACGCCTTGTATTTGGTGATCTCGGCCCGGTTCAGCACCTTGAACCCGTAACGCTCAAACATCTTTTCGCCGCGGCGGCTTTCGAATGTGACGATCTGCCCGTAAACGTGTTTGTCGCCGCGCCGGTAGAGATAACTCAGATACGCGCTCATCAGCGCGCGCGTCGTCGAAACCCGGCGCGCATCTGGCAAAAGATTGACGTGAAAGTGCGGCACGCGCCGCGGGGCGGCCGGGACTTCGCGCCAGCCGTACATCAGCAGCCAGCGAATGAACCGGCGCGACCGCGCGTGAACAAAACCCAAAACGGGATTCTGTTTCGCTCACTCTTGGCAGCAAACGCGACGCTGTAGTGTCCTACAAACACTTCTTGAAGAAACAGCTAAGAAAAGCAGGAACGCAACAAGCCTGGAGAAAAATTCCTGCTTTCCTGCGTTCCTTAGAGATTCTGAGGTCATGCGTTGCTTCGAAACGAGCAGATCTCGCCCAACGATTTGCGTCCAATATCGGGAACCAGCGCGTTCTCCGCGGGATGACCGACCACAAGAAGGACAAATGGTTTTTCGTACGATGGCCGTCCGAGAATTCGATTCAGAAATCCCATCGGACTCGGCGTGTGGGTTAATGAGACTAGCCCGCATGAATGCAGGGCCGTGACCAGTATGCCGGTTGCGATGCCAACCGACTCGATCGCATAATACGTGGGCGAACGTGTTCCGTCTGCGAGAATTCGAAATGGTTGCGCAAAGACCGCGATGAGCCAGGGCGCTGTTTCCAAAAACGGTTTGCGCGAATCGGTGCCCAGCGGCGCCAGCGCTTCCAGGGCGCGATGTTCGTAAAATTCTTTCTCTTCCTTCTCTGCGGCGATACGGATTTCGTGCTTTACCGCCGGATCGCTCACTGCCACGAAATGCCACGGCTGCAAGTTCGCGCCGCTGGGTGCCGTCCCGGCCGCGTGGATACAATGTTCGATCATTTCGCGTGGCACCGCGCGATCGGAAAAATCGCGGATCGTCCGCCGTTGTTGCATTACTTCATAAAATTCCTGGGCGCGTCGGAGTAGTTCATCGTCCGATCGATTGCCGATCTTCGGCACAGGCACGAGTCGCGGCGGTGTCATCGTTTCTCACTACCCGAACTTCGTCATCGAAGCCAGATTCGTCTGCTGGCCTGTGGAGCTTCCGCAGATTTGGGCAGATTCAAAGCAGAATGGATTCCGTGCCACTAATCTATCTGGTAATCTGCGGAGGATATGCCGCGTTGTCCCTGGGCCACTACTGAACTCACCGTCGCTTATCACGATGAGGAATGGGGTGTCCCTGTGCACGATGATCGACTGCTCTTCGAGTTTCTAATTCTCGAAGGCGCGCAGGCGGGGCTGAGTTGGATGACCATTTTGAAGAAGCGGGAGAACTATCGGAAGGCATTCGATGGATTGCGCGCGGAGAAGATCGCCCGCTACGGTGTGCGCGATGTGCAGCGGTTACTCGGCGATTCCGGCATCGTGCGAAACCGGCTGAAGATCGCGGCTACGATCCAGAACGCGAAGATGTTTCTGGCCGTGCGCAAAGGGTTCGGGACCTTTGACACGTACCTGTGGAGCTTCGTCGGAGGCAAGCGAATTCAGAATCGCTGGCGGAACATGGCCGACGTGCCCGCGCACACAGCCGAGTCCGACGCGATGAGCCGCGATCTACTGCGGCGCGGATTCAAATTCGTCGGCTCCACGATTTGCTACGCGTTGATGCAAGCGATCGGTATGGTCAACGATCACCTCGTAACATGTCCGCGACACGCGGAACTCGGTGGCGCGTGCCGGCGCAAGTGAAGGATAACTCACTGAACACATCCACGCACTGAGTCGCGCGAATCCGCGCGGCTAGCTGGTCTCGATTACAGAGAGAATATTCCCAGCGGGATCTTTGAACCACGCAATGGTTGGGCACTTTCCGCGCATGATCCCTTTCTTGTCTGTCTTAATGTCGGGCAGATCGTAAATCTCAAAACGCACACCGCGCTTGGTCAGTTCGTCCACCGCTTGATCGACATCGTTCACCGGGAAATTGAGAACGGTGAACCCGGCCGGAGTGTGATTCGGCTCCGGATAAATGAGAACATTATTGCCGCCGGCAAGATGCAACGTCAGCAAGCCATTCGATTCCGAAACTTGAGCCCAAGGGTGCGGCCATAGAATTCTCTCGCCTTTCCGATGTCGCCGACTGCAAAACCACTAAACGCTTTGCTATCTCCTAACATGTCGAGTCTCCTTAATTCATATTTCGTCTTTCGCGAAAGGCTCGGTTCCTAATTTCGTCAGTGGTGAAATCGACTCGAGTTTTCATACTCACGCTGCTGGCAATGATCGCGTTCGCGAGCAACTCGCTCCTCTGCCGACTGGCGCTGAAGCAAACCGGCATCGACGCAGCCAGCTTCACCTTTATTCGCATTTTCTCCGGCGCCGTCGCTCTCTGGCTCATTATGAAGATGCGCAGAGCGACCTGGAAGAATGAGGGCAGTTGGTCCTCAGCTCTCGCGCTCTTCATATACGCAGCGGCTTTTTCGTTTGCGTATCTCGATCTTTCCGCCGGAACCGGAGCGTTGCTGCTCTTCGGCGCGGTCCAGGCCACGATGATTCTATGGGGTTTTCGCAAAGGCGAACGGTTGGATGCGATCCAACTGATCGGTCTTATCGTCGCCGTAACCGGACTTGTCGTGCTTATGTTCCCCGGACTCTCCGCGCCACCACTTGTTGACTCGATCTTAATGGTGGGAGCCGGCGTGGCTTGGGGCGTTTATTCGATACGCGGCAAGGCCGGCCGCGATGCTATCGCCGCCACCGCTGGCAACTTTCTGCGCGCCGTGCCATTCGCTGCTGTGGTCAGTATTATTTTGCTTTCGCGGGCGCGACTCGGTCACGCCGGGATCTTCTACGCCGTAGTTTCTGGAGCGATCACTTCCGGACTTGGTTACGTCATTTGGTACAGTGCATTGCCTGGCTTGAAAGCGACGAGCGCCGCTACGGTCCAACTCAGTGTGCCAGTCCTCGCTGCTGCCGGCGGAATTCTTCTGCTCGGCGAACCGATCACATTGCGTTACGCGCTTGCGTCGCTTGCCGTTCTTGGCGGGATCTTCCTGGTCGTGATTGAAAAACGGCAGCCCGCGTGATTTCAATGCCAGTCCGGGTCGAACCGCGAGATTCGGATCAGTGTTGCCGACGGAACTCACTTTCGAGTACAACTGACGCGGCCGCGTCATCGGATCAGCAACAACGTCAAAGCTTTTTTGAAGCAGCACACAC
>QHOW01000225.1 GCA_003219435.1 Verrucomicrobiota bacterium
AACTCCGAACGCCTGGCGTGGGCAGAAGGCCTCGAAGTGCCGACAGCCGAATCGAATCCCACCTTCGATTATCTGCTCTGGGTCGGCTGCGCCGCGTCATTCGATCCGCGCGCGCAAAAGGTCGCGCGTGCGATAGCTCAGTTGCTCAAGGAGGCAGAAGTGAACTTTGCAGTGCTCGGCAAAGAGGAGACTTGCACCGGCGATCCTGCGCGCCGAATCGGCGACGAGTTTTTGTTCCAACACCGCGCACGGATCAATGTCGAGACGCTTACCCGCCGCAAGGTGAAGAAGATCGTGACACCGTGCCCACATTGTTACAACACGCTCAAGAATGAATACTCACAGTTCGGGGGGCAGTACGACGTGCAACACCACTCGACGCTGCTCGCAGAATTGCTCGGGGCGGGACGGTTGAGCAACGGCGCGAGCAACGGCGATCCGATTACCCTGCACGACCCGTGTTACCTGGCGCGCGTCAATGGGGAAGTTGATGCGACACGAGCGGTCATCGGCGCTACTAACGACCCGCAGTATCGCGAAATGCCTCGCTGCGGAAAGAAGACGTTCTGCTGCGGTGCGGGAGGCGGTCGAATGTGGTTCGACGAATTACC
The DNA here is from genome assembly GCA_003219435.1 of Verrucomicrobiota bacterium. Lineage (GTDB taxonomy): Bacteria > Verrucomicrobiota > Verrucomicrobiia > Chthoniobacterales > UBA10450 > Udaeobacter. The sequence continues at coordinate 612 of QHOW01000225.1, forward strand.
CGAGCAGCGCGTCTCCCATTTGCGTTCGCAGGAAGCGCTCGCGACTGGCGCGCGCACGCTCGCGACGGCCTGTCCGTTCTGTTTGAACATGATGACCGACGGCATGGCGGGCACGCAAGGCGGGGAAAACGTGAAGGTGCTCGACATCGCCGAGCTCCTTCTCAGCCGGCAAACGCCAACTTAATCGCGGGGTATTCCTAAGGCGGCGAAGTCGCAACGAAACCGGAGCTCGCAAGACCGGCTTAAGGCGTGCGAGTAATTCGGTGTTTCCAGTATCCAGGTTCGCGGCTGCAATGCATGAAAAGGGCTCTGAAACGGTTGAAATAAATTACAGATTCCCAAACCGACAGTTCTAACATCCGGGAAGATGTGAATGCCAGTGGTTATATCAACTACTCCGATGTTCACTTGGTGGAGTCACAAGTTCCCTAACGGAAACGAAAGTGGTCCCGAGCTTTCCCTTACCCCGAGGTCGTTCTTCAGAATCTGTGCGAGCAGCGAGGACGCGGAAGCAGCTCTCAAATCTTGCACGAAATGATAGAGCACGATCATGTGCACTTTGCGCCGGGGGATTCAGCGCAGTCGCGAAGAGAGTTCTCCGGAGAAAATTGCTGGACGCCCCTTGACAGACGCAATAGCATGGAAAAATGGCAGCGGAGAGATCTGTCAGTCGGGAAAATTCCGTGGCAGACGTGAAGGAACCGATTCGCGCATTCATTCTGGAATACGCGGCTGGCCGAGGTGTAACCGAAGTCAAGGATGATGACTCCCTGTTGAAGAGCAATGTGATCGATTCTCTCGGGGTATTCCGGCTTATCGCCGTTCTGGAGGAAACTTTTCCTCTCACGGTTGAAGACTCAGACATGGTGCCGGAGAACTTTCAAAGTCTAAACGACATTGGGAATTTCGTCGCCGGCAAGCTAGGAAAGGCCGATGGCGAGGCGGGGCCCTCCACTCACGCGCCGCTTCCGACTCCAGGTTGAAAAACACGCTGCCGTGCGTACGCGGGAGAACATCAGTGAACCCAAAACCAACTTCTAACGTGAAAACTAACATCAAAACGGCGGCGCTTCTGCCTTTGCTATTCACCTTTTTCGCTTTTGTCTCCTCAGCTCTTGCGCAAGCATTGCCGCCAAATATTGTTGTTATTCTTGCGGACGATCTCGGTTACGGCGACGTAGGGTTCAATGGTTGCCCTGACTACGCGACACCGAACATCGATTCCATCGCGAGCAACGGGGTGCTCTGCACAAATGGATACGCGACCCACCCCGTCTGCAGCCCATCGCGAGCTGGTTTGATTACGGGCCGCTATCAGCAGCGGTTCGGATACGAAAATCAACCGGCGGAAGACCCGACTAATCCGCGTCTGGGGCTGCCCATGCAGGAATTGTCGCTAGCCGAACTACTAAGGCCGGCGGGTTATGCTTGCGGGGCAATAGGCAAATGGCATTTAGGCAACGCCTTGAACTTTCATCCGATCCAGCGCGGTTTCGATGAGTTCTTCGGTTTCCTAGGCTCGCACTCCCAATACTTCAATGCCACGGTCCTCCGCGACGAGACGCCTGTCGTGGAGACCGAGTATTTGACAGACGCATTTTCACGCGAAGCAGAATCCTTTATTAATCGTCATGCCACAGAGCCATTTTTCCTCTACCTGGCATACAACGCTGTGCACTCACCGTATGATCAGCCTCCCGCGATCTATATGGACAGGGTTGCAAATATCAGCGATCCGGACCGCCGAAAGTACGCGGCGATGGTGATCGCGCTAGATGACGGCGTTGGAGGTGTGTTGCAAGCGCTTCAAGCGCAGAGCCTCCTCGACAAGACTCTGATCTTTTTTCTGAGCGACAACGGGGCGCCGGACCAGTCTTTCACGCGAAATTTTCCGCTCCGGGGTTACAAATTCGATACGTTGGAGGGCGGTATTCGGGTGCCGTTCGCGGTCCAGTGGACCGGGCGGCTGCCGGCGCACGGGGTCTATGATGAGCCAGTCTCGTCCTTGGATATCGTTGCGACGGCGACTGCTGCGGCAGGAGTTTCACTGCCGACGGATCGTGTCTATGACGGTCTGAACATCGTGCCCTATTTGGCAGGAGAACAAGTCAGCCCACCCCGCAACCTGTTCTGGCGGTGGTTTGGTTTAGGTCCGGATGGTCCGCCCGGATCCGATAATACAATATACGCGGTGCGCAGCGGTCCGCTCAAACTGGTCGTTGAAAGAGCTAGAGACGAGCAGCCGCCGGCGCTCTACAACCTGCCTAGCGATATTGGCGAAACCCAAGACTTGGCCCTAACTCAGCCTAGAGACGTCGATTCTTTAACCCAGCTATATGCCCAATGGAATGCTGGGACAGTTCCTCCGCTTTGGCAGAATCGCAGTGATTTTCAAGCTGAACCGCTGGTCTTGGCGGGGGACTGGGATGGATTTAATATAGCCGACGCAAGGTACCCTTGGGCACTGACAAAAATTACTGCGCCTGGGGTGGATGGGACACCAGATGGACTTAACTGGTTTATCAGCACGGTTCACGTGGCGGCGACGGGCGGTGACACCACGCCAGGAGTACATTCCTTCGCCCTAATTGGTGGGCGAAGCTATTTGAATCAATGGGGAGGAGTCACAATCAACATTGATAACAGCACGTCGATGCCTTATTTTTCGGGCAATGCGTTGGGACCGACCAACAGCATCTCCCTGGAAGACGGTTTCTACTACTCCTTCCGAATTCTTGAGCCGCTGCTACAGCTCCGCGCGAGTTTGCTGCTTGCGGTGATGAAAACTTCCGCGCCACCAATTTCCGTCAGCTGGAGTGGGCAAACACCCACAACGCCTACTTCCGACGATCCGGTCATCGTCAGCATTCTCACGAGCCAGCTGAAATCGGTGGAGGAGCGAATCTACCTCCGGTGGTCAACGGATTTTTTTATCGCTTCCCACCTCGTTGAAGCGGTTGGCTCTGGAGTGACTTACACCGCGACCATACCCGCCCAGCCAGCGGGAACGTTGGTGCAGTATTCCATCGTAACATCGACGGCCGATTTGTCGCCGTTTGTCACATCCGGCACGGTCGATTCACTGATTCTAGCCACCAGCGGCCCATTCAATGTGATAGTTACCGGAC
>QHOW01000042.1 GCA_003219435.1 Verrucomicrobiota bacterium
GATTTTGCGCCGCAAGACCGACGAAATGATAAACGGATCGAAATGGCTGATGTGATTTGACGCCAGCAGAAATCCACCGGCGAGATTCGAATTTCCGCGCCGCAAAACATAGACTCGCACCACGCAGCCAAAGAGCAGCTTCATAAAAATTGCTGCTGTGCGATTCGCAAGCCGGTGGAATGCGGAATGAATGGCCGATGAC
>QHOW01000043.1 GCA_003219435.1 Verrucomicrobiota bacterium
GTTTGGATTTCGCCTGCCGCGCCGAAGCTGCGTGAAGGCGGGTCATTCTTCCGTCCTTCGTCATTCCTCATTCGTCATTTTCCGCAAGCTCTTTGCATTTTTTGAGATCGAGTTTGCCGGAGGCGAGGACCGGAATGGATTCGACACGCTGGACTTGTTTTGGAATCCACAAGTTTGGGACGCCGGCATCGTGAAGTTTGCTGCGCAGCTCCGCAAGATCGATATCTACGGCGCTCAATAGCACCAGCGCTTCGCCTTTGGCTTCGTCCTGCACCCCCACAATCGCGACGGTGCGTTCATCTCTGCCAGAGAGATCGAGTGAATCTACGATCTTATCTTCGATCGTCTCATGCGGCACCATTTCCCCGCCGATCTTTGAAAAACGCGATAGCCGTCCTTCGATGTAAAGAAATCCGTCTTCGTCGAACCGGCCGAGGTCGCCGGTATTGAGCCAGCCATCTTGCAGCACATCCCCAGTGCGTTCGGGATCGTGCAGATAACCTTCGAAAATATTTACGCCCCGCAGCCACAGCATTCCGCTTTCGTGCAAAGATAATTTGGCGCCCGTCTCGGGATGGCGAATTTCCGCTGCGATTCCGGGGGCCATTTTCCCAACCGAGCCCAACCGACTCGAGGGTTGCACTTGTTCGCCCGGTTTGGTTGATTGCGGTTCGGGCAGATTTACGCTTACCACCGGCGAAGTCTCGGTTAGGCCGTAACCCTCGAAGACTCTTTGTTTGAAGCGTTCCTCAAAATTCTTCGCCAGTTCGAGGGGCAGTTTTTCCGCGCCGGTGATCACCAGCCGCAAACTGCGCAGTTTGTCCGGTTCCACTTTGCGCAGATAACCGCGCAGGAAAGTGGGCGTCGCCAGCAGGAGCGTTAGTTTATATCGTTCAATCAATGCCGCGTTCTTCGTCGCTTCCAGCGGATTTGGATAAGTGACAATGCGCACACCTTCGATGATCGGATACCAAAGCGTAACAGTTGATCCGAAGGTGTGAAAAAACGGGAGCGACGCGAGAATGGCGTCGTCCTTCGTCGCGTCAAGCAATTGCCGGAACTGCGAGACATTTCCGACAACGTTGCGATGGCTGATCACGGCGCCTTTTGGCTCGCCGGTGCTGCCGCTTGTAAAAAGCAGAACTGCTTCCTTGTGCCCGCCCTCTTTTGGAATTTTCAAAAGCCGCAAAAGCAAACGCGCGGGAAGGAGAATCGACATCATCCACTGGAAAAAAATCTGGCGTTTCATCCGCGGCATCAGTTCGTCCAGCTTGAGAACGCGTTCCGGCCACGGAAAATCCTTGAGCCGTTCCATGAATTGGGTGGCCGAAATTGCGACCCGCAGGCTGGCGCGCTTGCAGCAAGATTCATTCGCCGCCCGTCCCATGGTGAAATTAAGATCGACAGGCACTTTGTCCGCCAGCGTCACGGCCAGGTTCGCTACCATCGATCCTTTGCTTGCAGGCAGGACGATGGCGATCCTTTCGTCGGGAAATTCTTTTCGAAGATAATCGCTCAATGCGATGGCGGCTCCGAGCAATTTCGAGCGGCTCAAGGTGCTGTGATCGAGTCCATCGATGACGGCTGTCGCGAACGGTCTTCTCTTCAATCCGCGGACGCACGGTTCGGCAAGATGTCGATTCAGCGATGGCCGCCGGCTGAAACAAAATTCACCGATCTTGAGCAACTCCTCCCGCACGGTCGCGATATCAGCAGCGTCCGCTTCGAGCGGCTTACCGAATGCAACGGTGACAGGGTACGGAATTCGCTTCGGCAATTTCCTGAAAAATTTTCCACCCTGAAACGAAAAGATCGAGCCCCAGAGCTGGTCGAGCCATACCGGGACAACTGCTGCATTGGCATAGCGTGCGATGAGTTTGTAACCGCGTTGCAAACGCAACAGCGTTCCTGTGCGTTCGAGCCGGCCTTCAGGAAAAACGCACACGATCTCGCCCTCCGCGATTTTTCCCGTCGCGGCGCGAATCGCGGAGTGCGAATGGCGTGTATCGATCGGAATACAGCCCACTAGCCGCAAAAGCGGGTGCAGCGTTGGTTTGCGATAAAATTCCTGGTCGATGATATAGCGAATTGGGCGCGGGCAAGCGAGCTGCAGGACTATGGCATCAACCCAGCTAATGTGGTTGGGCAAAAGAAGAAATCCGCCCTCCGGCAAATTGTCGATTCCGAGTGCAGTAACCCGATAAAAGCAACGCCCCAGCGCCCGCCCGATGAAATAGAGCGTGCGCTCGGCGGCGGACATAGTGGCCATCATTTATGATTTACAATTGGGGCAGACCAAACTGCAATCAGCAATTGTCGATGCAATCAAACGCGCGTTCTGCACCCGGCAGCCGTATGGCGCTGATCCTCCTGCTGGCGATCAATCTTTTCAACTACATCGATAGATATGTGCTTGCCGGAGTGGAGCCGGAAATTCGGACGCATTTTTTTCGCCCCGATGATCCAAACGCGCATGCACTGGTTGGTTTACTCGGAACGGCTTTTCTGGTGAGCTACATGGTGAGCGCGCCAATTTTCGGCTGGCTCGCCGATCGAATGTCGCGCTGGCTGATCATCGGCGTGAGTGTGACGCTATGGAGCGCGGCGACGGCCATGTCAGGCCTTGCAGGAACTTTTGCCTTGCTGTTGATCGCGCGGCTTTTTGTCGGGGTGGGCGAGGGCGGATATGGCCCGGCGGCACCGACAATCATTGCCGATCTCTTCCCGCTGCTGTCACGCGGGCGCATGCTGGCCTATTTTTATGTCGCGATTCCGGTAGGCAGCGCGATTGGATTCGCGGTGGGCGGTTTTGTCGCCGGGCATTGGAGCTGGCAAATTGCATTTTTTGTTGTGGCGCCGCCTGGATTGCTGCTTGGCCTGGCATGTTTTTTTCTGCGCGACCCGCGCGAGCGATCAGTGAGAGTAAAAGAGAAGCAGCGAGCGACCCTGAGCGATTATCTCAAACTCGTTCGCATACGGTCATACGTTTTAAACACGCTGGCGATGACTGCACTCACCTTCGCAATCGGGGGAATGTCCTTTTGGGTCCCAGGATATCTTGAATATCGCGGCTTACCGCCTACTAGCCGCATCGTCTTTGGCGGGATAACTGTTCTTGCAGGGTTAACGGCTACCCTCGCCGGTGGCATCGCGGGCGATTCACTGCGAAAACGCCTTCCCGGCTCTTACTTTCTGGTCTCCGGAATTGGGGTCATTATCGCCTTTCCATTTTCAGTCGTAATGCTTTTCACACCGTTTCCCTCTGCCTGGATAATGATGTTTGTCGCGGTTTTTTTCCTCTTTTTTAACACCGGCCCCTCAAATACCGCACTCGCCAATGTTACGGATCCTTCGGTTCGAGCCACCGCCTTTGCGGTTAATATTTTGATCATTCACGCGCTGGGGGACGCGGCTGCTCCGCCGTTGATTGGTGCCGTGGCCGATCGCACAAACATGAACGTCGCATTCCTTGTCGTGTCGGCGATGATGCTGGTGGCTGGTGTGCTTTGGCTTTGGGGCGCAAAGTATTTGCCATCCGATACCGCGGCGATAGAGGCCAGGAGAATCGAATAAGTGACATTTTTGTCCCGGTCGTGGCTGGAGCTGCCGTTCGAGCGCGCAAAAAGGGAGAACACTTCACGCGCTTTCCACCCGATTGCGGTGTTTTGGACTGAGGGACGGGCGGAGGAGGTTCGCTGCTACTCTTGCTCTTCGGGACTTTGTGGTGTCGCGGTAGGCCTGCCTCTGGAGCTCGGTTCCGTTCTCGCGGTGTCGCGACGATTTCTTTCCTTCGCCTGGACTGCCTGTGGCTTCTGATGGAGAAGCCGCGCCCTCGCTTGGCGCTGTCGTCTCATCGCGGTCACCGGGCGACGGTGATGCACTCGGTCTACCCCTGGCGCCCCGGGTTCCTCTTGATGATGGACTCGCGGTTGTAGCGCCCTCTGATCTTGGAGACGCAGTAGCGTGTGGCCTTGTCGGTGCTGTCGCGCGTGGGCTTGCCGCTGCGGTCGCATGTGGACTTGGCGATGCTCTGCCAGGGGGTGAAGCTGTTCCAGCAGGGGACCCAGTAGCAGCCGGGGATGCGCTCACCGTGGGTGAAAGGGCCGCAGTTGGCGATGCGCCCGGACTGACCGTCGCGCCGGCTGCTCCAGCCACACCGGTCGTAGTAGTTGTCGCGCCGGAAACTCCCGCACCGACGCTCACGCCGTAGTAGGAGTAAACGTTGTTGATGTAATTCGTGGTCGTATATTCGTCGATGCGCGCGTAGTCGAACACTGGCGCGTTATAAATCCGCTGCCGGTCCACAGTCACAGTGAGAACGCTCAAGTCTGACGTCGGAGAATATGACCGCCCATGGAACTGCGACAGTTTTGCCACCGCCGGTAATACGTGTTCCCGTCCCGCCTGTCGAGAGAACAGTGTAAGCCATGCAACCGGTGTTGCGGTCGAGCACTACATCTTTGATTGCGCCAATTTCTTCACCTTGTGATGATTTGACTTTGGTGCCAACAAGCTTGCTGGTTTGAGCGTAAGTCGTGGTGCTGGTCGAAGTGCTCTGGGTCTGACCCGACATGTGAGAAACGGCCAAACCCAGAATGGCAATCGCTGCTCCGGACAAAAATAATGTTTTCATAAGCGATAAGAGGTTTCGGCTCGATCAAACGAGCCGCTAAAAAAAGAATCGCCACGTATCTTTGCTGCGGATGTAGAATTGTATGCGGGAGACACACACGGAATTAGTAGAATGCATTCTTGTGGAGGGTTTATGTCGATTTTATATCGATCACTGATTTGTTGGTTGGCCGTGCTGGGAAACAATGTGTACGCTGAAGGAGTTCCGGAGGACTGCACTCAACTTATTGTTGCCGTGGCTCCGACATGGGACTCCGCGCGAGGAGAGTTGCGATTGTTTGAACGATCGCCGGGCGGAAATTGGGAAGCCGTGAGCGGACCTTTACCGGTGCTGTTTGGAAAAAATGGAGTTGCCTGGGGAACAGGCCTTGCCGGACAAAACGAGCCCGGTCTTCGGAAAAAGGAGCGAGATGGACGAGCGCCTGCCGGAGTATTCGAGATCGGGAAGGTTTTCGGATACGACACGCAGTTGCCTCCCGGAGCCGACTATCCGTACCACCACGTGACGGAAGCGGACGTTTGGAGCGATGACCCGCAATCGCCGAATTATAATCGTCATATCGTGATTGATCCCAAGAATCCGCCCGACAATTACACGCACGAAAAAATGCGCTCGGGCGATTTCGCCTATCACTGGCTCATTGAGATCCGGCATAATTCCGATCCGCCAGTGCCCGGGGCAGGGAGCGCAATTTTTTTCCATATTCGGCGTGGTGTTAATCGGCCGACCACAGGCTGTACGACGATGGCGAAAGCAAACCTCGTGAAGTTAATCACGTGGTTGCGCGCGCGGCGGCATCCTTGTTACGTGCTGTTACCTACCGCGGAATACGACCAAAAATGGAGCGGCTGGAACCTTCCTTCGCCAGAAACATTCCGGCGCGGCGGTGCCTCGACCATGGGTCATTGATTGCCTGAATTATTTAGATAACTTCTCGTTAACTGGTTCTTATGCGAAGACGCCCCAACCCTGATTCGGAACCGAACATTCGGCGCATCGACACAAAACAGCGCGCGAAGAGACAGACGCATGGTTTTCAGGTCCATTTCCTTCGCGGCAATCAGGTGGTTACAAGGATGTTTAGCGACAGCATCTACGGTGGGAAGGAGGCAGCGAGGCGTGCCGCACGGAAATTCAAGCGCGCGACCTTGCGCCGGCTGCCTCAGCGGAGATTTATCGGGTTCAAGTAAGCTTATCGCTGTTGGCACCCTTTTTTCCCCGATAGGCCTTCCAGCATTCAATAAATCCGGGTGCGAAATTCTCCGGTCGTGCCGAGACCCAACCATCGATGATGGCCGGAGGGAAAAAAGCACCAGTCTCGATTTCGCTCCGGTTGATTATGGGATTGCCGCGAATCTCTCCTCGATAAAGCCAAACAAACTCCTGCTCGGTGCTTGCGGAGGCGGGAAGCTTCAAAAGCTTTTCCAGAGGAACATTTATCCCTAGTTCCTCATCCAACTCGCGTCGGGCCGTTTCTTCATAGCTCTCTCGGGGCGCTACATGACCTGCAGCGCTCGAGTCCCACTTCAGAGAATGTCGATCCTTCCACCGCGAGCGTTGCTGCAAATAAACTTCGCCTGCCTGGTCGAAAATCAGGATGTGGACGGCACGATGGCGCAAGTTATTCCCATGCACATCCGAGCGCGGCGCATATCCTAAAATTCGATCGTTCTTATCGACCACTGGGAAGCGCTCGTTTCCCATTGCTAGCGCAGCTGGATGCGCAGGCGGCGCGATGTAATTCGCCAGGCCAATCCACTGAAGGAGCGATAACTTTTCGGCGCGTGTCTTGGGATCGAAGCTCAGAATCGACGCGGCGTGATCCCAATTGATGACACGCATGCCAAGTAGTTTCCTAAGCTGCTTTCTTCTCTGAGAAAAGCCGCTCCGAATCAACTTCGTAAGCAACTCATCATCGCGCGGGGGCAAGTCGAGTGGGTCGCGAGGTAAGATTCGCACGAGTGCCGAATCGACTTCGGGTTCTGGAAAAAAAACAGTTGGCGGAATCGTACGCAGATATTGCACCCGATGATGCAACTGCACGCGCAAAGTCAGGGAGCCGTAATCGCGAGTAGATGGCAACGCTGAAAGGCGGCGCGCCATTTCCTTTTGTAACATACACATCCACAGGGAGATGGGACTAGGATACTCAAGAAACTTCAAGAGCAACTGACTGGAGATGTTGTATGGAAGATTACCGAGCAGTTTCACTCGGCGCTGCGAAAAAAGAACACGTGGATCAAACATCAGAGCATCTGCATTCTGTACTTCGAGTCGCGGGTGACTGAGATGTTCGCGTAGGAAATTTGCGAGGCGCGTGTCCTTCTCGATTGCCAGAACGTTCGCCCCTTTCTCAAGCGTCAGCTTGGTGAGAGCGCCCAAGCCAGGTCCAATTTCGACCACATAATCGTCCGGAATTATCTCCGCTTGTTTCACGATCCAGCGCGCAAGATTTTGGTCGTGCAGAAAATTTTGCCCGAGAGTTTTGACCGGTGAGACAGGTATTTTCTGAAGCGTCGTCCTTATCTCGGAGAGCTTCATAAGAGAGCTACGAATGTCTCGCTGGCGTGCAAAAATTAGCGCATTTGTTCACAAAATTGTGTGAACAAAATACGCTGGACAGGGGGATCTTATTCACAAGTTATTGGCACATATCCCCGGCTCTGCGCATCGCACGGATTTTCACTCGTGAGCCGGCAGAGTCAGTTGCGCCCGCTTTTTGCGACTGCTCAGATACGTTCGGCGCGCGTCCTTCAATGAAACACCATCGATAAAGAAGACGGTCGCGGCACGGCCAATCGCATAAGTTCCCGAGCCTGCTACCAGTCCACATACGACGTTTCCCCAGCCGGGAAAGAATTTCAGGATCGCGCGGGTGCCTTCGCGCAGAAGCATCGCCGCGCCCACGTTCGCACCAAGCGCGCCGATAAATTGGGTCGCGGCGCGCAGGCTCCGCTCGCGCCCGCTTACGTACATGATGCCGGAGATCATCATGACCTGCAAACTCGTCAGAATCGGCAAGTCGGCGAGCGGGATCGGTTGTGCGCCAATTGCCGCACAAATGGCACTGGTGGATTTCACCAAAATCTGCGCCACTTCGTGCTGGGCCGCGCGATCTCGCGATATCCTGATCATCTCCATCCGTGCTTGATTCGGCAACTCATGTGCCAGAATCGACGTGAGCCGCTGGGCTTCGGCATGGGGTAGTTCGACTGCCCGGTCATAACCGGCAGGGGCCAATCTCAAAATATCCAGGAAAGGCCCGGCCGCTGCAGCATTTGATGCAGGCGCAGGTTCCAGTCGAAAGGGAATTAGATTGGCCTGACTGGATGCGTCTCCCTCTGATATCGGCGGAAGGATGATTTCAATGATCTTCGTGCCCGGCTCCAGCGTTTTATTCCAAGTGGGATATCCCAGCCAATCATTCAGGCTGTGCTTTTCAGGCGCGCCTCCGACCTGGCCATCATCGAGAAAAAAGATCACGTCGGCAGCTCGATATTTAAGTTCATCCTGGATGTGAATGGCAGCGGCAGCATCTGTGCACCGAGCGTCGAGAATGCAGATCGTTCCCCGGTCGGGCAGGCTGACATCGTGCCAATGAGAAGTCCGGGCAGGAACATCGTGTGTTCCGGTTGGATGGTCTGACCCAAAGAGGGCAGAAATGATTTCCTCCAGCGGCATTGCGCTCGAGCCTGCAAAAAGAAAACGCGGCGGGCGCTCCTGAAGGAATAATTGCTTGAGCGGTGTCAGCTCGCTTAGAACGGCCTTTCGAATTTTGGCTGGCAGCCTGCCTGCAAGACGTTCGAGTCGCTCGACAATTTGGAGGAGTGATGGCGATCTCACAAGCGCGGCACTCTCTGGAGGTTCGGATATAGCGGCATGCAGCAGGTCAGCAGTAGAAAATAGATTGTCGAACTCGAATGTTCCGCCATATAGAGTTTCGCGCTTTCAATCTTAATCCAAAAATTCAAATCTTCCCTTCTTTTCCATGAGTCTAAATGTCGAAATTCTTTCTCGGGCGGCAAATGAAGCACGGGGTTTGTGCATGGATGCCGTGCAGGCTTCGCAATCGGGCCACCTTGGGCTGCCGCTCGGCTGCGCAGAAATCGGCGCGGTGCTCTACGGCCACGCGCTGAAATATAATCCAGACAAGCCGCGCTGGATCAATCGCGATTATTTCGTTCTGTCGGGCGGTCACGGCAGCATGTTTCTCTACGCATGGTTGCACATGAGCGGGTACGACCTGCCAATGTCGGAAATCAAACGCTTCCGGCAATTACATTCTAAAACGCCGGGACATCCTGAATTTGGCCACACTCCCGGAGTGGAATGCACTACAGGACCACTCGGTCAGGGCGTCGGCAATGCTGTCGGCATTGCCGCGGCCTCGAAAATGGCAGCGGCGCGTTTTAACACGAGCGAGCACACAATTTTTGACAGTCATGTCATCTGTTTGTGCAGCGACGGCGACATGCAGGAGGGGGTTGCATCTGAGGCGAGCGCGCTCGCTGGTCATTGGGGCCTCGATAACTTGATTCTGATCTACGATTCGAATGCTGTTACTCTCGACGCCGCGGCGAAAGAAACTCAAAGCGAAAACACCGCGAAGCGCTTCGAAGCATATGGCTTCGACGTCCAGGAAATCGATGGCAACGACATGCAGCAATTTCTCGATGCGCTCAACATCGCGAAAGAGCGCAACAACGGGAAACCGCAGTTCATCGTTGCGCACACCCTTATCGGCAAAGGCATCCCGGAAGTCGAAGGAACGTACAAGGCGCATGGGGAAGCGGGCGCAAAATTTGTCGATGCGGCGCGCAAAGGGCTTGGATTACCCGAGGAACATTATTTCGTATCGCAGCAGGTGTACGACTACTTCGCCGAGCATAAAAAGAAGCTGCTCGCCGAATACGATCGCTGGGAAAAAACTTGCACCGCGTGGCGCAAGGAAAATCCCGACAAGGCGAAGCTGCTTGATAATGGGCTCGGGCGAAAAGTTCCCGCCGATCTTCTATCGAAGATTCCTGATTTTCCGAAGGACGCGAAACTGGCAACGCGCAAAGCCGGTAGCGAAGTGTTGCAACCGATCGCGGAGGCGATGCCGTTGCTGGTGAGTGGCAGCGCCGATCTCCATGGATCGACGATGAATTACATTAAGGACGGCGGCGATTTCACGCGCGGCAATCCCAGCGGGCGCAACATCCGTTTCGGCATCCGCGAGCACGGCATGTGCGCGATCGTGAACGGTATCTCGTATCACGGGCTGTTCCGCGGATCGGGCGCAACGTTCATGGTCTTCACCGATTATTGTCGCGCTTCCATTCGCCTGGGCGCGCTGGCCGGGCTTCCCAATACTTACATTTTTACCCACGATTCGATTGGCGTTGGTGAAGACGGCCCGACCCATCAACCGGTGGAGACGGTCAGTTCCGTCAGGTTAATGCCTAATATCGACGTGATTCGCCCGGCCGATCCGGAAGAAACCGCGGGCGCATTTGTCGCCGCGATGCAACGGACGGATGGCCCAACGTTCCTCGCGCTCACGCGTCAGGCCATTCCAATGTTAAACGATATCGATCTAAAATTGCGCCGCGAAGGAGTGCTGCGCGGCGCTTACATCGCGCAGAAAGAAAAAGGCAAACTCGATCTGATCATCATGTCGTGCGGAAGCGAATTGCAGCATGCGCTTGCTGCTGCAACGGAGCTCGGCGACGGGGTGCGCGTGGTTTCCATCCCGTGCTTCGAGCGTTTCAATCGCGAATCTGCAGAATATCGCGAAGAGATTCTCCCGAACTCCTGTCGCAAACGTGTCGCAATCGAAGCTGGCGTGACCGAGATTTGGTATCAGTACGTCGGTCTCGATGGCAAAGTTGTTGGGCTGCACGAGTTCGGGTTGAGCGCGCCCGGCGGCGAAGTGATGAAAGAGCGCGGCATCGACGCGCAGCACGTAATTGATACGGTGAGAAGTCTTGGGTAGCACACGCGTCTCGCGTGCTGGCGATGGCGTCCTCGCCATCGCGAACTTTTCCTGTGACTTTCGCGATCTAAAAGCGCCGAAATCCTAAAGGGAAAGACTGTTTCGGCGCGACGCCGAAACCAACACGCGAGACGCGGCGCTACCCAGTAGGTTTCTAAAACGCCTCGTCTGGCTCGCTCACATTGCGCGCGCGAGTTTCGAAGCGGGTGAACTCTTTTAGGAACGTGAGCGGAATCTCGCCCACGGGACCGTTGCGCTGCTTGGCGATGATCAATTCGGCTTCCCCGGCTTTTTCCGCGCGCGCCTCTTCATCCTCCTCGTAAATTTCCGGCCTGACGAGCAGTCCGACCAGATCGGCATCCTGTTCGATCGAGCCAGATTCACGAAGATCGCTCAGGCGCGGCTTGCCACCTGAACGTTGCTCAGGCTGGCGATTTAATTGCGCCACCACGATGAGCGGAATTTTCAATTCCTTCGCCAAACCCTTCAATCCTGCGGAAATTTCCGAGATTTCCAATTGCCGGTTGTCCTGTGCGCGGCGTGATGTCGATCTCAGCAGCTGCAAATAATCGACGATGATGAGTTGCACATCTTCCTGCGCTTTAAGCCGGCGCGCTTTCGCGCGCAATTCAAGAATGGTGAGACTCGCGCTGTCGTCGATGAAAATTTTTGCTTCCGCCAGTTTCGATGCCGCGGCTGTTAAGCTCGGAAAATCGCGTTCACCCAAAAATCCGTCACGCACCTTTTGCAAATTGACTCGCGCCCGCGAGCAAAGCAGACGTTGCACCAACTGCTGACTGCTCATTTCCAGGCTGAAGACGCCGACCGGCAGTTTTTCGTTAACGGCGACGTGTTCGGCGATATTCATGGCAAGTGCCGTCTTGCCCATGCTCGGCCGCGCCGCAATCACGATCATTTCCGCTGGATGCAAGCCGCTGGTCATCCGATCGAACTCAACAAATCCGGTCGATACGCCCGTGATGCCGCCTTTTCGCTCGTAGAGCTTCTCGATCGACTCAATCGCTTGCATCACCTGGTCCTTCATCGAAAGCATCTGGCCCTTAAAACGATCTTCGCCGACGGCGAAAATGCGCTGTTCCACTTCATCGAGAAGATTGCTCACTTCATCCTGCTCCTCGTAAGCCCTGCGCACGCTCTCTGTGGCGGCAGAGATGATTTCCCGGAGAATGTATTTATCGCGAACGATCTCCAGGTAGTACTGCACGTTCGCGGCCGTTGGAACGAACGTGAATAAATTCGTGACGGATGCCGCGCCGCCCACGCTTTCGAGTAAATTCCGATCGCGCAGCACTTGCGTGAACGTGATCAGGTCGATCGCCTGCCCGGTGTTCCAAAGATCGACAAGAACGCTGTAGATCGTCTGATGGGCCGGGACATAAAAGTATTCTTCGTTAATTTTCTCGACGCATTCGGCAATGCTCTCACGCGGCGCGATCAACATCGATCCGAGCACGCCTTGCTCCGCTTCCACGCTGTGCGGCGGCGTACGGTGAATATCCTGCGCAGAACCTGTTAGCGGATTGGGAAAAACTCTTCCGCCATTTTGGGCCTCCGAACCTCGGCCAGCGCCATTACCCGCTGTCTTACGAGATTTCCCAGGCTGAGAGCCTTGAGAACCCGGCATTTATTTGGTTTCTTTTCGCTTCTTGAAAAATCGACGATGTTTTTTCTCAGATTCCTCGGCCGCAGTACTCGCTGCCTCGGTCTTTGGTTCTTCTGCTGCGGACTTCACCTGAAAAATAAATTGTGCGGTTACATTGTGATGCAGCTTGATCGCCACCTGGTGCTCGCCTGTATCTTTAATGGGGCGATCGAGAACAACTTTGTGCCGATCAATCTCTGCGCCCAACTCGTTCTTGAGCCGGTTTACGATGTCCTGTGTGGTAACGGAGCCAAACGCCCTGCCAGTTTCGCCCGTTTCCAGCGTGAAGATAACTCGCGCTTTGCCAATTCGACGGGCGAGTTCTTCGGACTCGTTCAGTTCGCGTGCTTCAC
>QHOW01000228.1 GCA_003219435.1 Verrucomicrobiota bacterium
TTTTCATAAATCCACCTTCGCTGGCGAATTTAACCGCGCAAGTCAGACAAGGTTGCATGATAACTTCAAAAGGACTTGAGCAACTGTGCCGCGATCCGGCCTGCTTTCTCCAATCCGCTGAGCCGATACTCCTTCTCGAAAACGCGAAATTGATCGAGTTCCATTCGGCGAAGCAATCCGCGATAAATGGAGCTCATGATCTCAGCAGGCACCATCGTCCGCCGGTCTTCAGACGGAAGCGCTGCTGCTGCGCGAGAGAAAAACTCCTGCGACCGCGCTGCTTCAAATTCCATCAGGCGAACGAAACGCTCGTTATGTTGTCGATCTTGCAGCTCCTTTTCGGAATAACCGAAGCGAGCCAGATCTTCCTGCGGCAGATAGATCCGGCCGTTGCGTAAATCTTTGCCGACATCACGGATAATATTGGTCATTTGCAAGGCCAAACCAAGTTCAAGCGCATACTCTTTGCAGCGCGCATTGCGATATCCAAAAATCTCAATGCTGACCAGGCCGACCGCGCTGGCGACTCGATAACAGTAAAGGCGGAGCTCTTCGAACGTGGCATAGCGTGAGATGTTCAAGTCCATTTCCACCCCGGCGATAATTTCCTCAACTATGTCGAGCGGCAGAGAGTATTTATCGATCAAGCTCCGCACCTCACGAGCAAGAAGGGGTTCACCCGCACGTGCGCCACGGACCATCTCCCGCCATGCCGCCAGCTGCGATTGCTTTTGCGTGGCGTCGAAGTCCGCCGAATCGGCAATGTCATCGATCACGCGGCAAAAGGCGTAAAAGACGGTGATGTCGCGCTTGCGCTCGCGTCCCAACGAAATAAATGCGAGGGCGAGGTTTGATTTACTCTGGCGCGTAATTTTAGCCGCACTCATGTGGCTTCTAACCGGCGAGTTTAATACTGGATCCATTTTTCCTGATTAGCGCGGCCGGATTCGCGTTGACGAAATAAGCAAACCCATGAAGCCAGGAGCCAGCCGGTAACAATTCCGCGGAGACACGCAAAGATGAATTTCCAAAGGAACAGCGCGCCCAACCGATCAGCGATTGCGCTGCGCACGATGGCATCGCAGATCATGATCCCAAAAAAGTGGATTCCGCAAATGATCAGAAACCATGCCAAAAAGCCGGCATTTTTCCGGATGAAGCGGCGATGCGCGTGAATGGCTTCACTCAACGTCTCGTTATGCAATGCGAGAGAGATTTGGACTGAGCAGAAGGCAATAATGAAACCGCTCATGAGCACGCGCTCGATCGGCAAGTAGTCGAGGACACCGGGAATGTTCGTGAAGTAGGCGAGGAGAAGGGGCAATCGGACGATCAACGTGCTAAGCACGACAACGATGCCGGCCCACTCCAAAACATAACTGAACCGGCGCATGGCGAAGCGGAAGAGTTCTCCTTCTTCAAAACTCACGCCCTTTATCCAGGCCAAACACACAGTGATCAAGTAAACCTGAATGTAGACCCCAAAGAGGTATTCGAAAATGAATGCCACGGTGTCTACCGTGGCCGAAATTCGCAGCAGTCCGGCGGCCGAAACCAGACCGCTCCACTCCGGCAGTCGCCAGAATACAACCGGCTTGAGGAGCGACGCCAGAGCGCTCAAAAGCAAAATCAAATAGATGAAGTAACTCCAGAGACGATAGCGCTTTCGCAAGGCGCGGAGCAGCGCCCCATGGAGTCCACGCCAGTTAATGATCATCAGGACGGCAGCCACGATCGAAAGGGGATAAGTGGTGGTCGCGTTATCGAAAATTCCCGCCACGCCTTCCAGCGCAGGCAACGGCGTTTCTCTCCAGATCTCGACAAATCGCGGCCAATACCAGTTCGGTAACGAGACGATTTGGTTCGGATCGAGATCGGCCCAGTTTCGAATCGGCGTAAAGGTAATAAACTGGAACACGAAGTAGCCGAACCCAAGAAGAGCGAAAGTGAGCCAGATGCGTTTATACCGGCTGATGCACCGGAATCCATCTCCGAGCGCTTGCCGCAACGGATTAAAAAACATTAAGAGGGCGTATCCGCCGCAGAGCCCAAGCAGAGGATAGACGCGCGCCACGCCTTGCCACATCTCAGCGAGAAGGGGGTTTGGAGCAATGGAGTATTGGAGTGGCGGAGTAATGAGAATCACGCGGTCGCATCACTCCACCACTCCAATACTCCATCACTCCATTGCTTTGCTCAACGAATCAGCCCCCAGTGCTGATTGAATGGCCAGTAAACAAGCAAGCCGCGCCCGACGAGATTTTCTTCAGGCACCGGACCCCAATAACGGCTGTCGTAGCTGTTGTAGCTATTGTCGCCCAGGGCAAAATAACCATCCGGTGACACGGTGAACGAACTATTTGGATTTGCCAGATAATCACGGCCCGGGCCGTAGCCGCGATAAGGGGGCTTCGCCTCCATCACCCGGGCGAATCCATAACCGTCTGCTTTTTTTCCATTGATGTAGAGAAAAGGCGGATCGATGCGCAAACGATCACCGGGCAGCCCGGCCAGCCGCTTAATGTAAAAAGGCGACCCCGCCTCGGGATCCTCCCGAATTCCAGGGATGTGATTTGTTCGGAAGACAAAAACGTCGCCCCGGTGCGGTTTAACGAAGTTATAGCTAAATTTATCCACAAACACCTGATCGCCGGTGTCCACGGCGCCTCTGGCAATAATTTCGCCGCGGCGATAAGTCCGTCCGGCGAAAACTTTGAAATCATGACTGAGCGTGTCAGGTGACGCGTAAACAAGAAAGTTCTGGTGTTGGCAGATCACTCGCGAAAGGGTAAAGAAGAAAAGAAATTTTCTCTGCTCGATTTCAACAACCTGATCGTCCTCCTGCGAGATAACGTTCACATAGTTGCGACCTAGCACGATGAATTCACCGATCTGTCCCAGAAGGTTCGGCGGCGGTTTTGTGCTTGGATAGCCGATAATTCCGTTTAATGTCGGTTGCATCGAACCGGTTGGAATCTTGAACGGCTGCAAAAAATAGGAGCGGATGCCCACCGCCACTACAATTGCCACTAGGATTACCTCACAATTTTCACGCCAGTGCGATTCCCAGGTGACCGGCGTCAGCCTGTGGAGCATTTTGTCGAGCGCGTCGGCAGTGCTGTGTACCTTCTCGTGGTCACGCTGACGCAAAGCATTGCTAAGATCTTGCATTCTATTAACGATCTCTTCGCGGTCGGCGCCACTGAGCAGATCGTTCTTATAGCGCAGATACTTGCGAGCATGACGCAGAAGCAGTCTGCTATGTTTGATGTGGCGTGGCGTGAACATGACTTAGATAATGACGAAGCCCGAATGACCAAAGAGTACGGCGCAAGATTATCGTGGCATCGGATTTAATCATTTTGATTTCCCTTCGTCATTCTTCACTCGGATTTAGTCATTGTGCTTTCAACACCTCAATAAAGGCTTCTTGCGGAATATTGATTTTTCCTATGCTCTTCAT
>QHOW01000231.1 GCA_003219435.1 Verrucomicrobiota bacterium
CACTCGCATGTCCCCTGAGATCAACAAGCAAATCGCGCTGGAAATCGCGCATGTCTTGTTCATCGACATCGTTGGTTACTCGAAGCTCTCCATTAACGAGCAACGCGCAGTGGTCGATGAGCTCACCCAGATTGTTCGCGGCGCCGAGCAATTTCAAAAGGCCGAGGCGTCGCAGCGTCTGATCAAAATCTCCACAGGCGACGGGATAGCATTAGTCTTTTACACCGATCTGGAAGCGCCGGTGCGTTGCGCGATGGAACTAAGCCGCGCGCTTAAAGATCGCCCACGCTTACGGCTGCGAATGGGCATCCATAGCGGCCCGGTCAGCGGAGTTATTGATGTTACGGGTCGAAGCAATCTCGCTGGTTCCGGTCTGAATCTCGCGCAGCGGGTTATGAAATGCGGCGATGACGGCCACATTCTGGTCTCCAAACATGTCGCTGAAGATCTCGAAGAATACGAGGAGTGGCGGCCGCGCTTACATAATCTCGGCACATGCGAAGTAAAACATGGGTTGTACATTGGCATCGCGAATCTTTACGACAGCCAGGTCGGTAATCCGCAACTTCCCAAGAAGCTCCAAGCGGTCAAGAAGCATCGAACCCGCCTGCGCTGGGCGGAAATGGCTGTCGCGCTGCTCATGCTTGCTGCGATTATCGGTGCTTTCGTCTTTCTTTTACTGAGGCCGACGCGCTCGGCCTTGGCTGTGCCGGAAAAGAGTATTGCCGTGCTTCCGTTTCAAAATCTGAGCAAGAACGAAGCGAACGCCTTTTTCGCCGATGGCATGCAGGACGAAATCTTAACCGACTTGGCCAGGATCGAGGATTTGAAGGTAATCAGCCGCACTTCGGTGATGGATTACAAGAGCGGTGTCGCACGCAATCTGCGAAAGATCGGGCAGCAACTGGAGGTGGCTAATGTGCTGGAGGGAAGCGTTCAGCGATCGGGGAACCGTGTGCGCGTCAATGTGCAGTTGATTGACACCCGCAACGACCGGCATTTATGGGGACAAAGTTATGACCGGGATCTTGCGGACGTGTTCGCCATTCAGAGTGAGATCGCAAAGACGATTGCCGACGAGCTTCACGCAAAACTCTCGCCAAATGAGAAGAGCGAAATCGAGCGTCCCGCAACAAAGGACATCACCGCCTTCGATCTCTACACCCGCGCCAAACAGCTTTTCTCAACGCCGAGTTTTAACGTTGGCTCAAAACCGAATTTGCTGCAGGCGGTCGGTCTGCTCAACGAGTCCGTCGCGCGTGATCCATCCTTTTTCCGAGGATTTTGCCAACTCGCCTTTGTTCATGACGCGCTCTACTTCTTTGGTCACGACCGAACATCAGCGCGTCTGTCCCTGGCGGAAGCAGCCCTCGAAGCGGCCTCTCGCCTCCGTCCCGATGCAGGTGAGACGCACGTCGCGCGTGCGTGGAATCTTTATTGGGGACACCTCGATTACGACGGTGCTCTGGCTGAGCTGGAAGTTGCCCGCCGAACTTTGCCATCTGATCCGCAAATATTGTTCCTTACCGGTTTAGTCCAGAGGCGTCAGGGTCACTGGGAAGAATCCACCCGAAGCTTTGAGCGCGCCGCCAATTTTGACCCGCGCAATTTTGGGGTCCTGCAAAACATTGAAGGAAATTATGCGACTCTTGGGCGTTATGCTGAACAAAAAGTCTGGTTAGACCGCATACTGGCTCTCGAACCCGACGACGTCGTTACGAAAGTAATACTTGCGGAAGTCGATTTTCAGTCGAGAGCCGACACCCGGCCGTTGCATCAAATGATCGATTCGGTTCGGGCTACAAATCCTGGTGCGGTGCCAGATATTATTCATTGGTGGCTCCATTGTGCACTAGCCGAACGCAACGCCGCGGCGGCAACAGATGCCTTAATTGCAGCCCGGGAGGATCCAATCAATCTGGGAGACGATGTCTTTTGTAATCGTCCATTCTTGGAAGGTGTTATCGCCCGAATGGCGAAGGACGATGACAAAGCGCGGTTGGCTTTCACCGCGGCACGTGGCGAGCAGGAGAAAATTGTCCAAGCTCAACCAAATTTCGACCCGGCGTGGTGCGTGCTGGGTCTAATCGATGCTGCTCTTGGGCGCAAGGAAGAAGCGCTGCGCGAAGGGCGGCACGCGGTTGAGCTTCTGCCTGTGGAAAAAGATGCGATCAGAGGTCCGGCGTTGATCAAGTATCTGGCGATGATTGCTGCCTGGTCTGGTGACAAAGATCTCGCCTGCCAGCAGCTGCGCATCGTCGTCCCTCCTCCAACTCCGGTCACTTATGGTCAATTGAAACTGATGCCCTTTTGGGATCCGTTGCGCGGCGACCCGTGCTTCGAACAAATCGTCGCCTCTCTCGCGCCGAAGCGTTAGTAGCACAGACTTGCCGCAGCGATGGCGTCCTGATTTTCGTCGGACTCGCGCCACCGCCTCGTCCGGCTAACTAAAATGGTACCGGACGATGAATCCTAGCAGATTCGCGCTACGACAGAAACCGAGCTCGGCCACATTCATCGCAGGAGATCTCCCGTGTTTCGCGCCGAAATATTAAAAAAATTTTCAATATTTTCTTGAAACGTCGGCTCAAAAAATCTCTAAAGAAGACAAAGCCAACTAAACCAACAGTCATCACGGGAGGAGATTCACACAATGAAACGACGAGAATTTATTAAGAGCGCTGGGGGGCTGGCCGGAGCCGCACTGGCCGGTGGTGCGAGCATGGTTCCGTCCGTATTGAGCAGGCAAGTATCGGCGCGGCCCAAGCCAGTTGGGCGATCCAACCCAAATGGGCGGCCCAACATTCTGGTGATCATGGTCGATCAGCTGCGAACTCCTCAGCCGCCTTTTGACCAATCGCTCATGGATCAGGCTGCGCCGAACCTCGCGTGTCTCCGGCAGCAATCCGTTGCCTTCGCTTCCCACTACGCGGCGGCCACGGCGTGTTCGCCGTCGCGCTCATGCCTGCTCACCGGCCTCTACACCCACCAGAACGGCATGTTTCTAACCAATGCGACGGGCCTTCCCGGTGAATTACCGACACCGGATCTGAATCCTGGCTTCCCAACATGGGGCTCGATCCTGAGCAGCCCACAGTTTGGGTACAACACTTTCTGGTGGGGCAAATGGCATCTTTCTGCAGACGACCAGACGAGCCAGGACTATATTACCAGATACGGGTTCACGGGCGGACTGCCCTGCCCTTCACCAAACGGCGGGCCAGGACAAGGGCTGGGAGTAGATCCGCAAACTACTACTGCATTCAAGAACTGGTTCAGTACTGCCGCCCAGTTCGAACC
>QHOW01000232.1 GCA_003219435.1 Verrucomicrobiota bacterium
GGATGAGAAAAATCAATCCCGGCCCCTTCGCTCCGAGTAATTTTCCGAGACGAAAAATCACGCCCCGCTCGTATTCGCGCAGGATGCGGATCGCCTGCGGAAGAATGATTACGGCAAGAATGATGAGGGGTATGGCCCAACTAATTAATTTCGGAAGTGCTTCGAGCAATGGCATGGCTTTATTCTCCTTTGTCTTTTAGTTTCAACCGGGATTGCCAAGTATGCCAGCACTGATGGTGTTTCCGACGCAGACGGCGACCCCGCGGATCGAGGCCACCCCCCCGATGTGGAGGCGGTCAAATCAGAACCGCACCTTCAGCCCTCCGTATGCAGCGCGCCCCAAGGCAGGAAAACCAAACACCTCCGCGTAATGTTCGTTTGTCAGATTGTCGATTCGGCCGAAGATCGACAGGTGCGGAGTCACTTCATATTCCGCTGCAACGTTAACGAAGTTGTAATCTTCGATGTCGAAATTTGGTCCGCCGAAATTCAATTCTTCGCGCGCATTCACGAACTTTGCTTCCACGGTTGTGCGCAGCCTTTTCCACCATCGATACGAAGCTGAAACGTAAAGTTCGTTGCGCGGCCGTCGCGGCAAACGCGCGCCTTGCAGTTGCGAAATATCGGCTGAGGAAGTCTTTTCCGCCTCTAGGTAAGTGTAGCTTGCCGTGAACACAAGATCGGCAATCGGTTGCGCGCGCAATTCGGCTTCGAGCCCTTGTGTTTCGGCCGCGCCTAAATTAAGCGTCTGAAAAAGCCCGTTGAATCCGATCACGTTCGACAAATCGTTGTGAAAATAAGTCGCGCCAACAACGACGCTCCCGCCACCGCGGGACCAAAGCTCCTGTCTTATACCGATGTCCCAGCCCAGATCTCGCTCCGGTTTCAGTCCGAAATTATTTCCGAAAATTTTGTCCTGACTGCTTGGTGGACTGAATCCCGTCGCGACACTCGAATGCAGCGTTGTGTTTGTCCTGTCGATCTTGTAACTGCCGGCGAAGCGGTAAGTCCAGACACCGCCGAATTGATTGAAGTGATCGAAACGTCCGCCGGCGACGAAGATCAGGTTTTCGATTGGGGTGACAGTCGCCTGCAGAAAGCCGGCGATCTCCTCTGTGTGATCACTCACGAAGGTTGGTTGCGGTCCAAAAATTTGTGTAACGAACGGGCGCTCCTGCCCTGCATTGACGCGGCTATAAAAGAATCCGCTCGTTAGTGTGAGCCACGAAGTTGGTCGCAAATCGTTCTGATAATCGATTTGTGTCCGTTCAAATAACGCGCGGGTGGGACCGAGAAATCCATCCTGATTCGGATCGTTCAGTTGTCGTTCGTGATCGTAACTGAAAATGAACTTGTGTTCCCACCAGTCGGTTGCTCTCCAATGGAGATGCGGCGCAATAAGCCAGCGCTCGGTCAGAAAATTGTCGATCGGCCGCGGATCGAAAATCGTGTTCGGAATGCCAATATCGCTGAGCGAATACGTGAACAAACCGCTAATGCGCAGTTGGTCGTTTGGCGACCAGCCGAGGTTCGCAATCGCCGCGCTGTTTCGATATTGATTGTTTGGTCGCGCGTTATCGGTATCGATCCGGCTTGCACTGACTGAATAATCAAACTGACCGATCTTTCCGTCACTCTGGAGGGATTCGCGAAAGGTGTTGTAGGAGCCGCCCTCGGCGCTTGACTGGATACCGGGAGAATCTTCGCCCTGTTTCGTAAAAATTTGGATGACGCCGGCCAACGCGCGCGGCCCATACAAAGTGCTCTGCGGCCCACGCACGACTTCGATCCTGCCGATGTCGTCAGTGGTCAGATCTGCGAAATTAAATGCTCCTTGCAAACCTTGATTGATAGGAACGCCATCGAGCAAGACCTGTGTGTGTTCGCTGCGCAATCCACGCGTAAAAACCGATGTCAATTGGCCGGCCGTCCCAGTTTGCACAACGGATAACCCAGGCACTTCACGAAGGGCGTTGCTCACGCGCTCGATTTGCTTTTGCTCGAGATCTTCCGAGCTGATCACGCTCACGCTCGCGGGCGATTGATCGAGCGGTATGTCGAAACGCGTTGCGGAAACAACGACTGCCTCGGACTCCGCTTCGCTTGGTGAAGGAGTCGGCGAGGCTTCCTGCCCGAAGCAAACGATCGGCGCGAAGACGAGCAACGCAGCGAGTCCGCTTGGGTAGCGCACGCGTCTCGCGTGCTGGCGACGGTGTCCCGCCGTCGCGAACTTCTCTTGCGCCATGCCGGGATCCTCGGTCCACGTTTTTAGGAAAGACTGTTTCGGCGCGACGCCGAAACCAACACGCGAGACGCGTGCGCTACCCGGAAAACAAAAACATAATAGGCGATTTCGCATACAAGTTTCCTCCAACTCCGAGAGTCGGACTTGTATGGCCGAGGCCGCATCGCCCAGCTCTCATTCTTCTTTCTGCGAAGAAGTTTTTTCGCGCCCCGCACACGCGGGCACGAATGAGGTGGACCGGACAAATATTCTGGCTCCTGGCTTTTGGTCCGGCACCTGCCGGACACACCTTCATCCCGCCTTCACCCCCGAAAGTTTTCGGGGATTGGCCATGGGAAGTCGTATCCAGTTACAGCAGCGCAACTGCTCCCGATTTGCACGAGATTTCTTGCGCCGATCCACTTTTTCAAGCTCGCAAAGAACTGCCTCGAGAAGTAGCGGCTTGCGCTTGGCGCTTCAAGATTTATTTAATCAACGCGCAACAAATTTCCTGTGCCTTCGACTAACCCTCGTGCCAACTTGGTCATCACCGGTGGAGCCGGCTTCATCGGCTCCAATCTCACGCTCGCGTTGCAGGAGAAATTTCCGGACGCGCGTCTCACGGTGATCGACGATTTTCGTTCCGGAGATTTCAAGAATCTCGCCGGCTATCGCGGAGACTTTGTCGCGCAGAATCTGGCAACGCTCGACTGGCACGATCAATTCGGCGACGAAAAGTTCGACGCGATTTTTCATCTGGCATCCATTACTGACACGACCAACCACGACCAGTTCGAACAGGTTCACGACAACATCGAAAGTTTTCGGCGACTTTTAAACTTTGCGCGCCCGACGAAGACGAGGATCATCTACGCGTCGTCTGCATCGATCTATGGCGCCGCCGCTAAAGCCAGTATGGAATCAAACGACGCGGCGCCGGCAAACGTTTACTCGTTTTCAAAAGTAATCATGGACAATATCGCCGTCCGCGAGGCAAACCAGTTCCCTGACTGGATCATCGTCGGGCTGCGTTACTTCAACGTTTACGGACCGCGCGAAGCGCACAAAGGCGTCCCCTCGAGCATGGTTTATCATCTTTCGAAACAGATGAAAGCGGGACAACGACCGCGAATTTTCAAACATGGCGAGCAAAAACGCGATTTTGTTTATGTGAAGGACGCGGTCGAAGGCAGCATTGGCGCGCTCGATGCGAAAACGAGCGGAATCTACAACCTGGGGTCGGGACAGGCGCGCTCGTTTAATGAACTGGTGGACGTTCTAAACAAATGCCTTGCCACAAATTTCCAGCCTGACTACATCGATAATCCACATGCGCATTATCAAAACTTCACCCAGGCCGATCTCACGGGAGCGCGCAGTGCGCTTGGCTACGAGCCACGTTTTCCGCTCGAAGAAGGCGTGCGCGATTACATGCAGTGGTTGTACGGAGGTCAGGCTTCCTAGCCTGACTCGGCCGACGGACATCTTGTCCGCCACTGGACGGACTCGCTGCGGCGAGCCTGTCGGATTTGCACGCGAAAGTCCTGGCAGGCTGGGAAGCCCGCCCGCCGAGACAGGCTGGGAGCCTATCTTTCTTACGCAAGCGCATTATTCTCGCTCGATCGCGCGTGGCCGATCACATGCAGTGCTGTAAAAATAGCGTGCAGATTTCTGGAGTCATGTCGCCGCTTTCAAAGCGCGGACGTGTCCGCGCACTCCAAAGCTACCCTTCCCAGAAAAATTTTGTCGGGCGATGAATTTCAGGCGGCAGGCTCTTGTGCACCGGACAGTTGAGCGCGGTTTGCTCGATCACTTCGCGATGCGGCGAATCGGGCGGTAACCGGACGTGAACCTCTGACGGGAGTGCAACGATCCGGCGCGGCGCATCCTTCGACATTTCCTTTTGCACTGACACGGTCATTCCGCGCAGATCAACACCAAGCTCCTGCGCCTTGATTCCCATCGTTGTACTCATGCAAGTGCCAAGGGCCGTGGCCACGAGGTCTGTGGGCGAAAATGCTTCGCCCTTACCTTTGTTGTCGGTCGGCGCGTCGGTGGAGAGTATCGATTCCGACGGGCCGTGCGTCGCGTCGCAGTGCAGATCGCCAGTGTATTTGATCGAGATATTGACCATGAATCTAGCCAAGATTAGCACAGATTTTCACAGATTCAGAAATCGGAAATGTATGTTCATTTGCGGTCATCAGTGGCAATCCGCGTTTCCTGAATTTTGTCCGCATCCTTTGCGGCCGGATCATGGGGCTCATTCGAAACAGCGAAGTATGAAGAAAAAGGTTACTGGAAAAGATTTAAGAAAAGAGGCGCCGCGCAGCCCGCGCATTCGCGTCGGGGGTTACGCGATTCTTGGCCGCACGATCGACAAATGCCGGGCACTGGTGGCGGGGAAGATCGGCGAATACCATTTCGATTGCCCCCTCGACAACACGCTTTTCGGATTCAAAGGCGTAAGAGGAGATGATTTCAAAGCGCAAATCGAGCAGGGAGCAGGCGACCAGGAGATGGTCGAATGGCTCAATCAGAGCGGCGAGAAGAAAACGCCAGAGGAAATCAGACGCTGGTGCGAGGAGGTGGAAGCCAGCAGCCTCTACCACCATCCAGAAAAGCGCGAGTTCTTCAGCGAAGAGGTCAAAAAACTCGGACTCGATCCGGAAAAGACAACAACGTTCGAGTGGCTTGAAATCGACGACAGAGTCTCTCACGCGCAGCAAGCGGCGTAGATCGCGCGCAGAACAAGGTGTCTCGCCCTGCAAAGTCATCGGGATGTAACGAAACTGTTGGTGAAACCTCACGCGAATACGGCAGCCCGGCTCCATTACCGAATCCAATTAACGTAAATGAGCAAAACTATGAATACGTTTAATCCTTGCCCATCAGCGCACTTCTTAGGTAGCATAGCCCCTATGAAGCGATTCATCTCTTCTCTCGTAATCGGCCTCGCCTTATTTGCACTCGGCGCCAATGCGCTACACGCCAAACAAGATGGAGTGTTTTTTGACTCCTCACAATTGAGTCACGAGTTAGACGAAATGGCAAAGAACCAGACGAAATCAGTTACGCGTTTCGAACTGAAAATGTTCCAGGACGAACAACTGAAAACTCCAGTTGTCCCCGATAGTGACATCACCGTGTCCGTTGTCCCGTTAGTGCCCGCGGGTGCGCACAAGGACGCAGATTTGGAGAAGATCAATCCTGCCAAAGTGAAAGATGCGAAAAAGGGCTGCTCAGCCGAATATGACAAGACATCTGGCAAGCTATTCGTAACGCTTCGGCGACCTTATGTTTTTCAAGACATGCGTGATGCTACTTCATCGCGTACATGGGCCTATCGCATCGATGTCAGACTGACGACGACGACGG
>QHOW01000229.1 GCA_003219435.1 Verrucomicrobiota bacterium
GTCTCGGTCTGCCTAACGCCCAAGTATGAGCCGCTGAATCAGCGAACGAGCAGATCCAGCTGGCGAACGTCGAGACCGGCCTCGCGATAGTAATTCCGAGTCAGCTCGAGAAGAGTGAATCCATCCTCGTAAGCGGCAAAGCCACCGTTCTCCGCCTTGTCCAGATAGATCAGGCCGCCTCCAACCACGAACAGAGTCATCATCGGCTCTGGCGAGTCCTCGGTGATCACCAACGTGTGAGCCTCGCCGGCGGGTTCGTAGATGTAAGTGCCGGGCTTTGCAATCCACTCGTGCTCCAGGTATCGCCAGTGACCGCGCATCGTGTAGCCATGAACGGTGCCAACGTGGTAGTGAGTTCCCACCCTGGAGCCGGGGAGACCTTTCAGAACGACGGTGAATCCTCCGGACGTGACGTTAAAGCAGCAGGGCTGGAACCAGACACCATCCGCGTAAGGAACCCAGAGACGGTCATCTTCCAGGTTGATATTGGTAATGAAGTGTTCGCGGCTCCTTCGATTCGGCTCGAGGCCGTCGGTGAAATTGTTGAATGCAGTGATCGGCATATGTCCTTCTTTTGTGTGTCAGCTTCTGTGGCTACGCCCTCCGGCTCGCCCCCTTCTTCTCTCGGGAGCTGCTGGCGCTGACGCTGAAAGATCGGAATTCCAGATATCGGCACCACATTTCCAACTGCCGTCAGGCTGCTTTTCCCAAACCTCGAGGTATTTGCCACGATCATTTACCGGATTGCCACTCGCGTCATTCATGGTCAGTTCATAGGTACCACTCACGAAGCCAATCTCGCCGGATTTCGCCACTTCCACCTTGGTCGGCTTCCAACTAATGACGAGACCGGGGCTCGCGAGCAAATCTTGCCAAATTTTCCGAACCGCTTCTTTGGTTGTGGCCGCCGGATCGTTCGGGGGCATCACGATGGCGTCGTCGGAATAGTATGACACCGTTTTGTCGAGGTCCTTGGCTCCGGCAGCTTTCGACCATTCGGCATCAGCGTCGCGAAGAGCTTGTTCGTCCGCGGCCAAGCAGACCGACGCAGCTGCAAGACCCAGTGCGAGAGCGAGTATTTTTGTTTTCATGGCTTCATCGAGCCGTGAATCGAACGTGGCGTCAATGTTTTTCCAAGCCTGACAGTCGCTGGCGTTTACGTTTTTCGAACCGAGCTCGAATTGGTATTGACGGTCAACAGCGTTTCTGCGGGAATCGCGGCATGATAAAAACTCGAATTGCAGTGGTGGCTGTGGCCATATCGTTTATGGGGTCAGCAGCCTGTTTTGCGGCCAACCCTCACATGGGAACGTGGAAGCTCAATGAGGCGAAGTCGAAGTTGATTCCGGGGATGGGCAAGAACATGACGGTCACTTACACGGAGCAGAAGGACAAAATGAAAGTGACCGTGGACGGCGTAGACAAGGATGGGAAACCGACGCACAGCGTCTGGGTGGGCAAGGCCGACGGCAAAGCCTACAAGTCGAAGGGGAACCTGCCCTGGGACGCCGCAGCCTACAAAGTGGTGAACGATCGGACCTACGAGATCACCACGATGAAGGATGGGAAGATGTTTGGGACAGGGACGAGCACTGTCTCGGCGGATGGCAAATCGCGCACGGTTACCCTTAACAGCACCGACGCGAGCGGGAAGAAGGTCAAAGGGAAGGCCGTTTACGACAAGGGGTAGATAGGTCCGCTTCCAGACGGACGCCTCCCCCAGCCAGGGTTCGACGTTCAGAGTTGAGTGCAATGCCTCTGAACGCAACGCGGGACTGTGTACAGTGCGCGCGTGTTAGGAGTGAAAACTATCGAGCATTGCCAATTCGCGCGCAGAACCACAGTTGTCGATTATCACCGTTTTCTTATTTGGGCGCGAGTGAGGCGACGATTTTCTCGAAGCGCGGATCGCCGCGGAGCGGGTCCCAGAACGGCATCAGTTTCAATTGCCCATAGCTGAGGCTGCTCGGGCCGCGGATGGCCATGGCAAGCTGTTCGCAAGCGAAGTCTTTGTCACCAGTCCACGCAGCGATGATCGCCAAATATTTGACCATGTCCGCGCCATCGGGCGCATCTTTTTGCACTGGTAAAAGCTCGACTGCACGTCGGCCTTCGCGAAGCGCTTCTTCTTTCCGTCCAAGACCAGCGTCGATCAGACCAAGGACGCAAAGCGCGGGACCATAATTTGGTTGAGCCTGGACGATTTTCTCCTGCTCCGCGCGGGTGGCAGTGAAGGCAGATCGCGCTTTGGCATCGTCTTTGGTCATACGAGCAATAACGCCTTCTACGCATGGACGACTAAACAACACATTCTCGCTTCCTAAGTTGATTGGATTTTCACCGGATGCGATCAAGGCATTGTTCGCAGCGGCGGCGTCCCGTTCGGCCAATGCGCAAATAAGCCAACGATCGGCGATGCTTTTTACCGCAGCAGGATTTGTGGCCCGAATTGCATCGATCATTTGATGCAAGGGTCGGGTGTCCCCCTTCCATTCCAAGTCCACCCGCGCGCGCTCAGCCTTGGCAATGACATTGTCCGGTGTGATGGCCAACAAGCGATCCCACGCCGACTTCGCATCAGCATAACGAGCCAAACGGGGATAATTAAACGCGGCAACCTGCTGCAGGACTACAACGTTGCCTGGATCGAGCTCAATGGCGCGTTCGAGGGTTCGCGTAGCCTCTTCGTAACGCCCCGGTTGGCGCCTCTGAATGTAACCGGTCAGCTCGAATACGCGCGAATCATTGGGCAGAGTCTGGCGCGCAAGTTCCAGCTCAGCCAATGCGCCGTCGTAATCGCGATATCCTTGATAAATATTTCGGGCACGCGCCAGGTGCGTTTCCCCAGCATTTGGACGCAGACGAGACGCGGCTTCAATGGCCGCTTCCGCCAGGGCCAGACGCGCTGATGTATGGTCGTAGCCACCGTTATAAAGCGCATCATGCGCTTCTGCTAAGCGGCAATAGGCTTGGAAAAAGGATCGATCGCGTGTGATAGCCTGGTTCAGGAGATCGATGGCCTGCAAGTAATCTGCTTTCCCTGCACTGCTCGCGGATGCCGTTAGAAGAAGGTCTTTGGCGCGGGTGTAGAGATCGAAGGCAGTGATGTCGTTCGTCGGCGGACGTTCGATTGCGCTCTTTTCATCTGGCGAAAGGTTCGCCTGTAACTGGTCGGCGATCGCCTTTGCTATCTCGCTCTGAATGGCGAACACGTCGGCGAGTTCGCGATCGTAAGTCTGCGCCCATAGGTGGCGATCGGTACGCGCATCGACCAACTGCGCATTGACGCGCACGCGATTGCCCGCGCGCTAAACGCTTCCTTCCAGCACATGCGCCACCCCGAGTTGCTCCCCGATCTCGCGCAGATTGCGTGCGATCCCGCTTCTGTAATTCACCACCGAGGTGCGGCTGATTACTTTCAAGTCCGCGACTCTTGCGAGATCGGTCAGAATTTCGTCCTGCACGCCATCGGCGAAAAACGCGTTTGCTTTCTCTTCGCTCAAATTTTCAAAAGGCAGCACAGCGATCGATTTGGC
This sequence comes from Verrucomicrobiota bacterium, assembly GCA_003219435.1. GTDB lineage: Bacteria > Verrucomicrobiota > Verrucomicrobiia > Chthoniobacterales > UBA10450 > Udaeobacter. Next base: position 3,537 of record QHOW01000229.1, read on the forward strand.
AGGAACTTCAGTTGCGCCGTTTTGTTTTGTGGGTGCAGTGAAACGTCCGAGAAAGAACAAGCTGATCGACAGGAGCGCAGCCACGATCACGACGTAAATCCACGCGTGGGATTTCGCGCGCGAGTCAACCGCAGGATCGACATCTTCAGTTCGCTTGATTCCTTCAGGTGTGAGCTCAAATGCCCATGCGATCACGAGCGCGATTGGAAATCCGATCACGATAGCGAGCACGATCAATCGGACGGCCCAATTCGGAATATCGAAGACGGGAAAAACTTGGGCGATGCCTTGAGCGAGGGCCCAGCCGGCGACCGCGTAGGCGACTGCAACCTTGTAAACATTGCGCCGCTTCAGC
>QHOW01000044.1 GCA_003219435.1 Verrucomicrobiota bacterium
CGATTGTCACCGTTCGCAGAGATGAATTCACGCCTGCAACTTACAACAACCCGGACCTGACGAAACGGCTCGTCACCGTTTGGAAAACGCAGTTAGGATCCGAAAACGTGGAAGCGACCGATCCGACGATGGGCGGAGAAGATTTTTCCGAATACAGTTTGCCTGATCACGCGATTCCAGCTTGCGATTTTTGGATCGGCGGGGTCGATCCAGCGAAGATCGCCGATAGCAAAAAGAACGGCACGTCATTGCCGAGTCTGCATTCGAGCAAGTTCGCGCCTGTTCCCGAGCCAACGATCCGCGTCGGAATTATCGGAATGACGAGCGCGGTGCTGGAGTTAATGAAGAAGTAAGCAGGAATGACGAAATCCGAATGATGAATGACGAAAGAAATCCGAATGACTAAATCCGAAACGAAAACATCTCGTGACGTAATTCTTGGTCATTCGAACTTCGATCGTTAATTCGTCATTCGTCATTCGGTATTCGTCATTTCTTGTGACAAGTCACTTCACCTTGATCTTCTTTCGCAGATAGGTCGGCACATCGAGATCTTCGCCCTCAACGATGGTCGGCTCGCTTTTTTCAAATCGGCCGCGCGTAACTGCCTCGAATTGCAAAACTTCCTGTTTCGCCTGCACAGATTTCTCAGCCGCTGGTTTTTCTTCCTTCGCCGGCGTTTTGTGCGGCGTGCTTACGACCGGCTCAGGCTCGCCGTAGCGAGTCCGTTCAGGGGCGGATTTGCTGAGAATGGGTTCTACTGGTGGCGGTGGCACAGTTTCGATTGGCGCCGGTTCCTCAAACGGGGTCATCTCCGCTGGTTCGGAGACTTCCATCGGGGTTGGTTCCGGTTCGATCTCGATCCTGGGCAGAATCTCCTGCGGTTGCTCCCAGACTGGCAGCTTCTCGGACGCGGCGCTCAGGGCGGGTTGAGTCTGCTGCGGAATCAAATCGTGATCCGCTGCGAGCGAACTGATGATGGTAACAGCCAGGCGATCTCCCAATCGCGCGTCCACGGCAGCGCCGAACAGAATCTGCGTTTGCTCGCTAACGTGACGGCCAAGCTCTTGCATCAGGATTTCGACTTCAGACAGCGTCATGCCGGGCCCGCCCGCCACCTGAACCAATACGCGAGCTGCCTCCTCCAGCATGCGGCCACGGTCCATCAACGGATTTTTTAGCGCCTGAGTGAGCGCCTCATGGGCGCGATTGTCCGAATCGGATTCGCCAAAGCCAAACAGGCAACGGCCGTTGCGGTTGCGCAACGCGGCCAGCAAATCATCGAATCCAATGTGGATGAGTCCCGGCCGCTGGATCAGGTTCACAATCGAACGAACGCTTTGACTGATAGTGCTATCGGCGACGGCAAAGGCCTGATGAATGCCAGCCTGCGGCGGCACAAAGTCGCCCATCTGGTCGTTCTCAAAGCATATTACAGCGTTCGCCACGTCGTTGAACCGAGCAAGCGCCTCCCGCGCCTGGGCGTTGCGACGTTTGCCCTCGAATGAAAATGGCAGAGTGGCGAACGCGACCACAAGCGCGCCGATGTCGCGGGCAAGCTGCGCGATATACGGCGCGGCGCCTGATCCGGTGCCGCCGCCGAGTCCTGCGCAGATGAAAATCATTCGGGCGTCGGCCAGCGCCTCGCGGATTTCATCGGCCGATTCCACGGCGGCCTGATAACCCAGTTCAGGATCACCACCCGCGCCCAGACCGCGAGTCATCGTGCGACCGAGCTGAACTTTATGTGCCGCCACGGAACTGGCCAATGACTGGACGTCGGTGTTAATCGCAACCACGTCGGCTCTCTCCAAGCCATCGAGCACGATTCGATCGAGCGCGTTTAAACCGGCCCCACCAACACTTACGATTTTGATCGGAATAAATTCCGGCGCACGTTCGGGCAGACTGTAATTTTTGCTGAGTTGAATCATACTGGTAGGGACAGACCGCCGAGCTGTCCGATATCAAGCGTTTGCGGCGCGCCCGGCGGTCGCGCCCTACCAAGCAATGAAATCGTTTTCATCGTATTCCGCTAAAAATCTTGCCGAAAATGCCACGGATTCCCCGTCGCGGCCGATCGGTTTGCACGGCTTGCGCGTACTTGATCAGTCCAATTGCAGTTGAGAACTGTGGATTCTCCACTGCAGATGTCACACCGGAGGCGGTCTGTGCGTGCGCCACGTGCGCCGGCAGCTCGAAAATCTCTTCGGCAAGATGATCGATGCCGCTGAGAAGACTGCATCCGCCGGTGATGAAAATGCCGCCGCCCAGGTAGCCGATAAATGGTTCCTCGTCGAGTCTGCGTTTGAGGAGCTCGAAAGTTTCTCGCAGGCGCAAGTGAATAATCGTGTTCAACGTCTCGCGCTCGATCTCTTTGCCGGCAAAACCGGAATCGTCCTTTAGAGAAATCATTTCGCCTGGAAGACAATTGCCGAGGATGCAACTCCCTTCGTCGATTTTTAATTTCTCCGCGCGCGCCATCGGGATGCGCAACCCCATGGAAATATCATTTGTGATATGGTCGCCGCCGATCGCCACGCAGCCGCTTTGCCTCACTGCACCCTCGGAATACAAAACATAGTCGGTCGTCCCGCCGCCGACATCGATCACCAGCGCGCCGAGATCTTTTTGGTGCTGAGTCAGGACGACCTGGGCAGAAGCAAGTCCGCCGAAGACGACGTCCTCGACGTCGAGAGGCAACTCTTTCACGCATCGGATAGTGTTCTGGATGCGCGTCCGCACACCGTGAATGATGTGGAAATCGGCTTCCAGTTTATGCCCAAGCATCCCGACCGGATTCAGCACGCCGTCCTGTCCGTCAACGTGATAATGGTGAATAAGAGAATGCAGGAATGCATTTTGCGCAGGAATGCTGACCTCGCGCGCGCTGATTCTTACATCCTCGACATCCTGTTCGTCAATCTCATCGCGATCCTCCGGCAGCATTACACACCCGCGATTATTGAAACTTTGAAGGTGGGACCCGGCTACGGCCACGTAAACGCTTCGGATCATCACGTCGCTTTTTTGTTCGGCATCGACCACTGCTTCGTGAACGCATTTCATTGCGGTTTCAAAATCAACGATCTCGCCTTTGCGGATGCCACGCGATGGCGTCTGGCCAACGCCCAGGATCTTAACCGTGCCGTCCGGCCGGCTTTCCCCGACAACGACACAAATTTTGGAGGTGCCAATCTCCAGGCCGATGATCAAATTATTGCTTGCCACTCGTTATTAGTCCTTTCTGTGCCGCTGGATTGAAATCGCTTTGGCAACGGATTTTGCGGCGGCGCGCGCTTTCGGCGGCGATTCGGCTTTTGCCGGGGATTGTACCGGAATTGCCTTCAAAATTCGTGGTTCCACGGGAGGCTCGATTGTGTCGTTGATGATTGCGGTTGGAGTATCGGTGAAACTCACCGGGATATTCCGTTCCACGAGCAGGTTCAGAGTTTCCAGTTCCTGCTTTGAATTGTCACAATAGACAAGAAATTGTTCCAGCCTCTGCAATTGTGTCTCGAGATCATTTAGCCCAAACGTAACGCGCGTCCGATTTTTGTCCGTCACGAGCAGACAATAACTTTTGGAAACATCAATCTCGCGAATCTGAAAGCGCGTTTGCATGAAACTGCGCGTGCTCAAGCGCAAAAGCTCCAGCGCCGTTTTCGCTTCGAGCGATTCGACGACTTTTCCTGCTTCGAGCGATTCGCTTGAGCATCCCAAAATGAGCGGCAATCCCAGATATTCGGGCAACAACTTCTTTTGTTTCATTAAAACACCACGCGCGTCCAGAAGAAAAGCAGCATCCGAGACAAATGGATCGGAAATTTCCTTCTCGCTCGTAATCCACGCGACCGGCTTTCGTTCCACCACCCGGATGTCGATTTCCCCGGGCAGCTTGCGCACCACTTCCACATCATCGACCTGGGGAAGGTCCCGAATGCGATCACGCACGCGCGCCAGGTTCAGGCTGAAAATGTTTTCGCCCTCACGTAGATCCGCCGTTTTCAAAACCTGTTCGCGCTGCAGCGTGCCATCGGTCTGCAGTTCAATTGTCTTGAGCTGATAATCCCGGTTCTCGAAGAAGAGGCGCCTTGCGGCTTGGCGCGCCCCTAAGTAAACAGCACCGCAGAGCACCGCCACCGATATCACTCGGGCGGCGACAGCCAGAGCCTTGCGGATGCGATGCTGCGTTGCTCTGCGGGAGCGCACCTTCACATCGAGCAGATGTTGCTGGCGCCGGCGGCGCCCATTGGACGTACGCCGATTGCGCGAGCTGAAGTTTTTTTGGACGAACTTCATCTTCAGTTCGCCACCTCGATTCTGGCGCGTGACAGCGCGATGACGCGCCGGCACAGATCGACATAGCTGATACCCGCAACCGCAGCCGCCTCGGGCAAGAGACTTGCCTCGGTCATTCCGGGAATGGTATTGATCTCCAATACAAACGGCTCGCCGGTCTGCGATAAAATCACGTCGACACGCGAATAAACCTGAAGGCCGAGGCCGCGAAATGCGCGCAACGCCAGCTCTTGAATCTCTTTCGTCTTTTCGGGTTCAATTCTGGCCGGGCAAATATGCTGCGCGGCGCCGCCTGCCTGTGGATTAAGAAAGGGGTACTTGTTCGTGAAATCGTAGAAGCCGCCCTTTGGGATTATCTCGAGAATCGGCAAGGCCTGATCACCGAGAATACCAATCGTTAATTCCCGGCCCGGCACAAATTTTTCTATCAGCAATTCACGGTCATACTTCGCCGCGGCAGTAATCGCCGGCTCGAGCTCCTCACTCGTTTTTACGATGTAAACACCCACGGTGGACCCCTGTCGTGGCGCCTTCACCACGATGGGCAATGGCATACCGGGACGCTGATGCGCTCCGATGGTTTCCCATTCCGGAGTGCTTACACCGTGTTCATGGAATTTCTCCTTCGACCGGATCTTATTGAAAGCCAGCCGGCTCTCTTTAACTCCTTCGCCCGTATAAGCGACGCCGCGCTCTTCCAGAATTTGCTGGACCTGGCCATCTTCGCCAAAAGTTCCGTGCAACGCGATGAATGCAAACTCGACATCGCGCGGCAACTCAAACGCGGCATCCTGCACATCGACATCGACAACGTCCGCGCCGAGTGAGCGCAATGCTTTTGAGATTCCCTGACCAGTTGCCAGCGAAACTTCACGCTCGGAGCTCGGGCCGCCCATTAGAACTGCGATTTTTTTTGGTAAGTCCCCTTCTGTCATAAAGTCATCCAGCGCTGGATTTCGACATTGTTTGGGGAGCGCGGGCATGTTGCCCGCCCTGTCCGGCATTTTGCCGGACAGCATCGGAGACAACATCGCGTTCTACCTCTGCGCCGAGCGTTCGGGCCGCCGGCAACATGCCGACGGCAGCGGGCAGAATGCCCGCGCTCCCCGATAAATCCACACGCGTTGTTTTCATCCGCCTAGTCCTCTCCCACGATTTGCACTTCTGTTTCCAATTGGATCCCGCGCTTTGCACGGGCCACACCTTTAATCTTCTCGATCAACTCGAGCATATCCGCTGCGGTCGCGCCCCCATCGTTAACAATGAAATTGCCGTGCACTTCCGAGACACGCGCTTTCCCAACCCGCGAATTCTTCAGTCCCAATTCATCAACCAGCTTTCCCGCAGGGCACGAATCGGGGTTCTTGAAAATGCAGCCTGCGCTTTTGGCTGCTGGTTGAGACGTTCGGCGCTTTTGCTGCGACGCCTCCAAATTGCGAACGATCTCTTCTTTTGGCGCAGGTTGTCCGCGAAAGACCGCTGAGACCGCAAAGTTGCCCTCGAGTAACGGGAAATTTCGATAATGCACGTCCAGATCGTCCCGCCTTTTCACGTGCGGATTTCCATCAGGATCGAGATAACGAACGCGCACGACGTTTTCAAAAGTTTGCGCGCCCATCGCGCCAGCATTCATGCGCAGGCCACCGCCGACCGCACCCGGGATTCCCTCCATCCACTCGAGTCCGCCGAGTCCGGCCGTCTTACCGGCATAGGCGACCGCTCTTAGTTTCGCGCCAACCCCCGCAGTAATTTCATCGCCGTGGACTTCGATCTTGTCGAACTCGCCTCCGCACGGATGAGCCACCACACCACGAATGCCACCGTCCCTCACGAGCAAATTGGAGCCGCGCCCGACGACGAAAAGTGGAAGACCTTCGCGGCTGCAATAGCGAATCAGCTCCGCAAACGCGCTTTCGTTACGCGGCTCCACCCAAAATTGCGCCGGCCCGCCCACGCGCAATGTGGTGTGTTTCGAGAGCGGCTCGTAAAGCCTGACGTCGCTCTGCTCACCGACGATCGCTTTTAATTTCTCGGCAATCACGAGATCGGCGGCCAGGAGAGCCAGTTGCTCGTGAATGTTGCCCGCGCCCAGGCTCATAACCAGATCGCCCGAATCGAGCATGTTACCTACATCGCGATGGACCCGTTCCAAACGTGGCTGATAACTCACCCCGCGATGGCCATGCTTCACGATCTCATCGACAATCGTCTTGCCGCTGACTCCGGCGATCGGCTCTTCGCTCGCCGGATAAACATCAGTCACCACGATCTTGTCCGCGTCGTCAAAAGCGTCACCGAATTCTTTCCGCAACGCTTTGGTGCGCGAATAACGATGGGGCTGGAACATCGTCAGGACGCGCTTGCGCCTCGTTGCCTTTGCCGTCTTCAAGGTCGCTCTGATTTCGGTCGGATGATGCGCGTAGTCATCCACCAGCAGAAAGCGATCACTCTGATACTTGATTTCAAAACGGCGGCGAGCGTGCTCGAACTTGCTCAGTGAAGCTGCAATTTTGTCGAATGAAATTCCAAGCTCGGTGGCAAGGGCGATCACACCGGCCGCATTCTGGACATTGTGCTCTCCGGGGACATTCAGAATCGCTTCGCCCAGCCGCTCGCCGCGCCGATAAACGCAAAAAACCGAAGCAAAATCACGCAACTCAATCTCAGCGGCGCGATAGTCAGCCTTTTCAGAAAAGCCGAACGAGATCGCCTCTTTCCGGTTTGCGCATAACCGCGCGGCATTGGTGTCGTCAACATCGTAAAAAACGGTCCCGGTGGTTTGTTCGATAAGCCGGGCGAAGACTTCTTCAATTGCGGCGAGATCGGCATAGAAATCGAGATGCTCTTCCTCAATATTTAGAATGAGGGAATGCTCAGGATGAAAACAGAGCAGTGTCCCATCGCTTTCGTCGCCTTCCGCGACGAAATATTCGCCGCGCGGGTCCCAGTGTGCGTTTGTCCCAAGAATCGGACTCTCGGCGCCAACATAATGCGACGGATGCAGACCGCCTTCGCGCAAAACGTGCGCCGTCATTGCTGAGGTCGTCGTTTTGCCATGCATTCCCGCGATGATGACGGCGCGTTTGGCGCGCATGATCGCGGCCAACGCTTCCGCGCGGCGGACCACGGGTTTGCCCGAACAGCGGGCGCTTACGAGAATCGGATTGTCGGATCTAATCGCGGAAGAAAATACAATCAGATCGGCGTTGCTGGCAGCGACCGCGCGATGCTGGTCATGAAAACATAGCCCGCGCCGTTGCAATCGATCCGTTTCCAGCGTGCTGACTTTGTCAGAGCCAGTCACCTCATGCCCAAGCTCGAGCAAGAGCGCGGCGATCCCGCTCATGCCGCTCCCGGCCACGCCGACGAGGTGAATCCTGTGACGCTCACAAGTGAGCAATCTTGGCAGATCGAGCTCAGAGATGGGCTTCATGCGTCGTATATTTTTCCATGGTCGTAACCACGCGTCCCGCCGCCTCTTTCGGGCTAAGCCTCGAACAATTCGCAGACATCGCCTCAATCAGCTCCGGATTTTCAATTAATTCCCGGATCTTGCGGGCGAGCAGTTCGCCGGTGAGCTCCGATTCCCTCAGGAGGATCGCTGCCTGGCCGCGAGCGTAAATTTCTGCGTTGCGTGTCTGATGATCGTCCGCGGCATAGGGAAACGGAATTAGAATGCCTGGCAAGGAAAAAGCGGCAAACTCAGCGAGGCTCGCCGCGCCAGCCCGTCCGACCACGAGATTAGCGGCGCTGTAAACTTCCTCCATCCGATGATGGAAGGCGGCGACGTAAGCAGGAATATTTTCCCGGCGATAATTATCTGCCACCAGACGCTCATCCCGCCCCCCGGAAAGATGAATCACCTGCAGTGGAACCCCTTGGAAAAAGGGCAACGCTTTGATCATGGCCTGGTTAATTCCGCTGGCGCCCTGGCTTCCTCCCATCACCAGTAATGTCTTCAGATCCTCCCGCAGGCCCAGCTTCTGGCGCGCAAGCTGCCGATCCAAAGGTTTCAGTTCGGTTCGGATGGGCGTGCCGGTAATTTCAGTATGCGCTTTTGGAAAAAACGGCGCGCATTCCTTGAATCCAAGCATGACTGCGCGAACGATCCGAGCTGTCAGCCGGTTCGCCTTGCCGGGAACAGCATTTGATTCGTGAATAAAGGTCGAAATGCCGCGCATTTTTCCGGCCAATACCGGTGCGGTGGAAGTGAACCCGCCCATGCCGAGAACCACCTGGGGTTTGAATTTGCGGTAGATGGTACGACAACGCGACAGGCTCTCGTAAAACCGACGAATGAAACCGAGAATTGTCGGCGAAAATGGCGAAGGCAGTCCGATGGTTGGCAGTTTCTCGAATTGGAAATTTCCGTGGGCGGAAAGGGCGAGCGCGTCAATTTCTTTTTCAGAAACGAGCAACATAACTTCGTGACCGCGATCGTGCAGCACTTCTGCGACAGCGATTCCGGGAAAAAGATGTCCACCCGTCCCTCCACACGCGATCACTGTATTCATAAGAGTTGGCTTCCCATTTTCGGGTAACGTGCAGGCATCAGTCGCATCTAAATTCGCGCTGTCATCCGAGCATGCATGGCGACATGTTTCTTATGTGGTGGTTCAAGAATGCCCTGCCTATAAATATTCAGCAGCAACCCAATCCCGAACATACAAGCGGCGAGATTCGAACCTCCATAACTGATAAAGGGCAACGGCAAACCTTTATTTGGAAGAAGCGAGGTGGTAACGCCGATGTTTACAGCCGCCTGCAAAGCCAGGAGGGAAACAACGCCACAGCCGAGAAGCAGACCGAACCGGTCTTTCGCATGCAGCGCGATCATGATCCCGCAAACAATGATGACCACAAATAAAAAGACCACCAGCAGGCTGAACCGCAGACCGAGCTCTTCGCCGATGATGGGAAAAATGAAATCGGTGTGTGCGTAAGGGAGGTAAAGCATCTTCTGGCGACCATTGCCCAGGCCGAGGCCTTCCATCCCGCCGCTGCCCCAGGCAATCAAGGCTTGCATCTGCTGCAAGCCCGCATCCTCCTTGAAATTTTGCGGATGAAGAAAAGCAGAGAGCCGCCCCATTCGCTCTGAGATTTGCGTAGCGACGATGAGAAGAGCACCAAGGCCGGTGAACGATACGATGCCAAGCCATAGAGGATTTGTCCCAGCAATGAACATTACGACAAACGCAGCTAGTCCAAGCAAAGCCGTGGTCCCAAGATCGACTTCGCCCAGAACAAGTCCAGCCAGCACACCGACTATTGCGAGCGGAAGCACGAATCCGATGAGCAGCTTACCGCCCGATTTTTCGTGCCGTGTAAACCAGGCGGCGAGAAAAAAGATCGCGGCCACCTTTGCCAGCTCGGAAGGCTGAAAAGTAACCGGCCCCACTCCGATCCAGCGGCGCGAACCGTTGATTCGCATCCCGATAGGCGGAACGTAACAGAGCGCCAGGACGATTACTGCGAGCACAAACCAAAGCCACCATGTCCGCTGCCAAAAGTGATAGTCGATGAGCGCAGCCAAAGTGCAGACGAAAAGTCCAATCCCAAACCAAACCGCCTGTCGCCTGATGAAGAAATAGACGTCTCCATGGCTGTTGCGCGCAAACGCACTGGTGCTAAAAAGCATCACGATGCCGATGACGAGCAGTCCCAGCACAGCTAGAAAAAGGATGTAAGCGCTTTTACGATGCATGGTGGGATGGAATTACCCCGTCGGTCTGGGTAGCGCACGCGTCTCGTCCGGCATCGGCAGGAGAAGGCGTCCCGCCATCGCGAACTTTTCTGAAGACCGATGCGAGGTGCCTGGCGCGGCAGAAGGAAAGATCGTTGCGGCGAGACGCCGCAACCAACACGCGAGACGCGTGCGCTACCCAGAGGAAAATCGCCTCGTCGATTTTCATTTTTTGTTCTTTTTGGGCTTCGTAGTTTTCGGGATCAAAAGCTTTTGGCCGATTTGCAACTTGCGCGGGTCCTCGATGTGGTTGAGCGCGAGTAGATCGCCGTAGGAGACTTTAAGTTTTTTGGCGATTGTCACCGGGTTATCGCCTTTCACTACCGTATAAATTTTCCCCGACGACACGGGCGCCTTTTCATCTTCGCTTGATTTCGAGTGCTCGTCTTTCGCAATCGGTTTTGAAAGCGAGCGCGACGGTTTCGCCTCAGTCCGCGGCACGACCGGCACCGCCGGTTTCGAAGCGTCAGTGTTAATTGCCGATCCCACGCTCCCGGGAGGCGGATTATTTTCCGTATTCGCCAGGGCTGCTGGGGCAAACGAGCCCTGTCGCGTCTTAATGGCGTTGAATGCGATAATTCCGGACACAGCCACCACATGGAGAAGCAACACAATCAGCAACGCTCGAGACAGCTTCATGTTCGGCTCCGACATTTCTCCATAGTCCATCCCGGCTGAGCCGCTGGCGGATCGGCGCGCCGTCGCGGCCCGAAGTTTCTTGCGCCTGAGAGTGAGGCTGGGGATTTTCACTTTCATTTGGGGAGAGCTTGCACCAGTGCGCGAAATTGATCGCCGCGATCGGAATAGCTTTTGAACATGTCGAAGGATGATGTGCCCGGAGAAAAAAGGACGACTTCGCCTGCTTTGGCGATCGTGTGTGCCCGCTCGACTGCGTCCGCGAGCGAGTTGGCGATTTCGGATTTGGCGGCGCCGTTCCAAGAGTGCCTGATGTTCTCAGCCATTTCGCCGATCAAAATTGTCGATCTCACCTTTTCTTTCACGAGCGATCGGAGCGGATCGAATGTAAAACCTTTGTCCTTGCCTCCGGCGATCAGAATGACCGGTTTGGTCTGAGCGCGAAGGGCCTTTTCCATTGCATCGATGTTTGTCGCCTTTGAATCGTTGATGTAGGCGACGCCGCCAACTTCGCGCACAAATTCGCAGCGATGCGGCTGCGGCTCATATTTGCAAAGCGGCGGCACCATTTCCGGGAATGACAATCCGCGAGCCATCCCGGCGGCAAGCGTGGCCATCAAGTTCTCGATGTTATGTAAGCCGCGCAGTTTCACCTCCGACAACCGAAGCACAGCCTGGCCATCGTACACGATCATGCCTTCAGATAGGCGAAAGTCCGCTTGATCGGTGTAAGCGCTAAAGGTGATCGCGCGCGCGCGAATCCCGGGGATTTTCTCAATCGCATTAACGACCGCGATATCGTCGGCGGTTTGATTTTCAAAAATCCGCAGCTTGGCCGCTCGATAATCGGCAACGGAACGATACCGGTCGAGATGGTCGGGCGCGAAATTGAGCCAGAGGCTGATTGAGGGCCGAAAGGTTTGGATGGTTTCCAGTTGGAACGAGCTCACTTCGACCGTGAGCACGTCGAATGGTTCCTTCTCACGCGCCACTTCCGAAAGCGGTTTGCCGATATTGCCGCAGGCGATTGTTTTCTGGCCGCAGACATTCAACATCTGGGCGAGCAATTCGGTCGTCGTCGTTTTGCCATTCGTGCCAGTAACAGCGATGACCGGAATGTCGCAAGATCGCCACCCGAGCTCGAGTTCGCCGATCACGTCAATCTTGCGGGAGGAAAAATTGCGGGCAAGTCGCGAGGCCGGATCGATACCCGGACTTAGGACAGCCATCTGATAAGGAGATGAATCCTCATCGGCCGGCGTTCCGTAGATCACCTCTACACCTTGTTTTCGCAGATTCTCGAGCGTCGATTTGAGTAGATTTTTCTTCTCAGCGCTATCAAGCACCTTGACGCGTGCACCCTCGGACTGGAGCAATAGCGCGGCGGCAGTCCCGCTCAAACCCGCACCAAGAACGGCAATATTCTGATCTCTGTAGCGCAACTTGTTACCTCAATTTCAGTGTCGCCAAACCAAGCAGGGCAAAGATGATCGAAAGAATCCAAAACCGGACGATCACGATGTTTTCCTTCCAACCAGTCAGCTCGAAATGATGATGGAGCGGGGACATGACGAAAATCCGCCGGCCCGTCATTTTGAAACTGATCACCTGCAAAATCACCGAGACCGCTTCGATGACGAAAACGCCGCCGACAACAACCAAGAGAAATTCCTGCTTGGAACAGATTGCGACGACGCCAATCATGCCACCGATGGCGAGCGATCCGGTGTCCCCCATGAAAACCTTGGCAGGGTGACAGTTGAACCAGAGAAAGCCTAGACCGGCGCCGACCAGCGCGGAACAGACAACGGTCAGCTCTCCCGCAAACGGATAAAACGGGACCTGTAGATATTCAGCGATCCGAAAATTTCCTGCCGCAGATGAGAGCAGCGCATATGCGAACGCGACCGTGATGGTACAGCCGATCGCCAGACCATCCAGGCCATCGGTGAGGTTGACCGCGTTCGAGGAGCCCACAATGACGAGCGCAAAAAATACGAACGTAAACCAGCCCATGTTAGTGACGACTGGCGCTTTGAAAAAGGGGACGTAGAGCGAACGCGCCTGCACTTCGAGCAACGGGCTGCTGAGGAAAACGGTCGTGACAATCGCTGCCAGAGCGAGTTGGAAAACGAGTTTGAGCCGGGCGCTAATGCCCTCGGATTTTTTCTTTGTGACCTTAAGGTAATCGTCAACGAATCCGAGCGCGCCGAGATAAACCATGCTGAACAAGGCCAGCCACACGAAGCGATTGTCCGGACGAGCCCAGAGAGCGCTCGATATAAAGACGGCTCCGATGACGAGGCCGCCACCCATGGTTGGCGTACCCTGTTTGCCGCCGTGCAGTTCGGCAAGGCGATGCACTTCTGCCGCTCCGCGA
>QHOW01000236.1 GCA_003219435.1 Verrucomicrobiota bacterium
AAGGCGCGGAGGATCTTCACGCTTTCGGTAATTTTCCTAACTTTGCTGTTTCCAAGGATGGCAAATTCGCGGTCGCAGAACGCAGCAGCTTTGAAACGCCACCGGAGATCTGGGCTGGACCGATCGGTGATTGGCGCAAGCTGACCAGCAACAACGCTGCGCAATCGCCGACATGGGGCAAAGGCCAGAACCTTGAGTGGACGAACGACGGCTTCAACATTCAAGGCTGGATTCTGTCGCCGCGGCGACTGGAGTCCGGCAAGAAATATCCCATGGTTGTTCTCATCCATGGCGGACCTTCAAACGTAACGACGCCGGAGTGGCCCGCTTCATTTGGAATGTCGAGAGCCATCATCCCCGCTCTCTCCTCACGAGGTTACTACGTGCTGATGCCGAATCCTCGTGGAAGCTACGGCCAAGGAGAAGAGTTCACCCGCGCCAACGTGAAAGATTTTGGCGCCGGCGATCTTCGCGACATGCTCGCCGGAGTCGATGCCGCGATAAAAAAATATCCAATCGATTCTGAACGTTTGGGTGTACGGCGGTTTCATGACCATGTGGACTGTCACCCAGACTAACCGTTTTCGCGGCGCCGTGGCCGGTGCCGGCGTTGCCAATTGGCAAAGTTACTATGGCCAGAACTTGATCGATCAATGGATGATTCCTTTCTTCGGCGCATCGGTTTACGACGATCCCGGCATTTACGAGAAAAGTTCTCCCATTCACTTCATTAAGAACGTGAAGACCCCCACGCTGGTGATTGTCGGGGAGCGCGATGCGGAATGCCCCGCGCCGCAGTCTTATGAATTCTGGCATGCTTTAAAGACGCTCGGTGTGCCGACGCAGCTCATCGTGTATTCCGGCGAAGGCCATCTCTTTCTAGAGCCAAAGAACCAAGCCGATCGAATGGATCAGACGGTCGCGTGGTTCGACAAATATTTGAAGTAACTACCGCCGTCTTTTGCCTTCGTTACGAAGGGTAATGCAGCCGAAACAGCTGCGGTTTATCGCCAAGCGTGACGATTAACAACTCCGAATAATCCGCGCCAGGAATGTTGATCGCGCTATTGATTCCAAGCGCTTTAATGATGTTCGGAATCGTGTCGCCATGTCCCACAACCAACGTGTTGCCGTTTAGCTCATGCAACTTCGCGACGAGCCCGGCCGTATCCTTCGCTGCAACGACCGTTGGTGCCACGTGGGCTAATGTGGCGGCTGGCGCCGCGGTTTCCTGAGTGCGCTTGAATTCGCTGGTGAAAATTGCCGTGATGCCTGCGTCCTTTAAAATCCGTGCAAGCGCGTCAGCCCGCGCGCGACCAGCCGAAGATAAATCCGGGTCATTACCACCATTGGCGGCCTTCTCGGCGTGACGAACAATAACGATTACCGGCTCGGCCGACGCGATTGATGCCGATACGAAAAGCAATAAAAACAGAGCGAGAGCTTTCATGGGAAAAAGTTTACAGAAAAAACATTCCAATGCGATTCGTTTAGTCGAGCGAGTTAAAGTTGGAACGCCAGTCTCGATCCATTAATCTGTTTCACTCGCTAAATTTCGAGCGAACAAATGCCAAAACATCTTGTTATCAGCACGAGCAGTAACCCCGACAGCAATAGCCGGCGCCTGGGGCGCGCAGCGTTTGCGCATTTGCAAAAACAACGAGTGGATTGCGCCTGGATCGACATCAGCGAAATGGACCTGCCGCTTTGCGATGGGGGCAAATGTTACGGCATGCCAAGCTCCAAAAAATTGAGCGCCGCGATCGAAGCAGCGGATGGGATCCTGGTCGCGGCGCCGGTATATAATTATGATGTCGCAGCCACGGCGAAGAACATGATCGAGCTGACCGGCAGCGCTTGGGAAGACAAGATCGTCGGCTTTCTTTGCGCCTCCGGCGGCACAGCCAGTTACATGTCCGTCATGGCCTACGCCAATAGCCTCATGCTCGATTTTCGTTGTGTAATCATTCCGCGGTTCGTTTTTGCCACGGCCGACGCTTTCGATGGTGAAAACATTACGGATAAGAAAGTTACCAAACGCGTTGAACAAGTGGCGAACGACTTAGTCCGATTCACCAAAGCATTGCGGAGCTAAACTCGGCGGAGCGTATTCTCACCGACTCAATCATCCAGTCAGGAATCGAACGGGGTACTCGCGGCTTTGTCTTCAATGCCGCTGATCAGTCGGCTCCTTTCACAGATCTGCGCCAGATTCGAAGCCAATTGATTCCGTGCCGCCGATCTCTCTGTTAATCTGTCGAGATGGCGAAGCCTCGGGAAAAGACCGGCTCGACCGCGCCGCGACCGATCGCGCTGCCGCCGTTCTCGCAGCATCTGCGCGAGTTTGCGTCGCGGCCCCACGCATGGGGCGTGCTCGCGCGCAATCTGATTCCCGTCGTTGGCATCTACGGCTTTGGCTGGTCCGCTGCGCTCGCCGTGTTCAACTACTGGTTCGACGGGCTTAGCGCGCTGGCTGCGATCGTCGCCGCGCTGATTCCGCGCGCGCTGCGCGAAACGCAGCCGAAATCGGTTGGCGCCACGTGGGCGAAAAACCTAGTGCGCGGCGCGGTCACGTGGATTTTTCTCGTCGGCATCATCGGTCTGCCGTACTGGATCGTTCTGATTCCCCTCCACGATCTGCTGCTTGGCGACGAACTGCGCCGCCAGCTCGCAGATTCTCCAGCACTCTGGTTCACCTTCGGCTCGCTCGCGGCCGGACATTTCTGGAAGGCGTTCCAGTTGGGCTACGACGCGCTGCCCGACAACGAGCTGAAGCAGCGGGTGCGCTGGGATGTCTATCTCCTGATCTTGCGCGCGCTGGCGATGTTCATAATGGCCGCCCACGGCCTCGCGTTCATTCTGGTGCCGTTGATGGCGCTGCTGCTGAGCTATCTCGAGATCTGGCCCGAACGCGCGCTCGGCGCGGTCTTCGGCGATCCAGCGCGGCTCTACGAATACGATCCGGATAATCCTGCCTCGAGCCGCCGCCGGCGCTGACCCGCGGTCACTCAAGTCAGTCGATCACCGTGACGACCTGCACATTTCAAGAAGCGTGTTCACCGTTCTCCAGTTCCTGGTCGTGGCAACGACGGAAAGCTTCTTCTCAATGGCGTTGTTGGAGAGTTTGGTATTGCCGTACCCGTCGGGGCAGTAAAGATAGATTTCGCGGTTCAAAATGCGAAACCGTTCGCGACCAGTCGCCAAAGGCTCCAGCGCCTTCACAGCCGTCTTCGGCGGAGCATCGGACAAGAATGTGACGTGCAACTTGGAATGATCGATCCCCTTCTCTTTCACCAGAGGATTATCGCTGACAATTTGCGCCATTTCCTTCGATGTCTTCACCAACACAGGCACTGTAAATCCGAAGTCGCGCTGGATTTTCTCTTCAATCTTCTTGCATAATCCGGTCGGCGACTTTTGCTCCGATTCAAAAATGGCGTTGCCGCTTTGGACATAAGTTCTGACGCCGCCAAAGCCCAACGCCTCGAACGACGCGCGCAACCGCTCCATCTTGACGATTTTGCCTGAGCCGACGTTGATTCCGCGGAGCATCGCAACATAGGTCGGCATCATTCACTCCTTACCCAATTTCGATCGTGCGACAACGTGACCTTCCGTCAGTTTTGTAGGTCGCCGCTCTAGCAAAAACGCAACCCCCGCAAGAAAGGTGTAGAAGATCAGCGCCGTGATTGCGAATGCTCGATCAGACGAAGGCGGCCGACCTCCAAAAGTGTTCCATGTCTGAATCAAAATCAGCACGAGTCCGAAAATGATAACGCCGGCTTTCCGCGCAACCGCACCGTTTCGCTTTAGATAAATCAAGCCGCCACCGATGAGCAGCGCGATCTCCAGGGCAAATTCCAAGCCTCGGTGATTCCAGAGACCAAAGCCGACTTTCAAAGTGTCATCGTAAATTGCGAGATCAGGCCGATGAACAATCAGATCGAGAAGCCAGTGGTAAAACACAGCGAAGCCGACGAGCAAAGCGGCAGCATTTGAAGCAATCTCGCGCCACCCGATTTTGTAAATCACAAAGGCCGCCGCCGACCAAAAGAGCGCGCCGACAAGGCTGTGCGTGTAAGGCATGTAATAGAGATCGAGCGCATTCGTCGCGGTGATTCCTGGAACGATGCGCATCTTTTCGATGCCGAGAAGGATGAATGGCGCCCACAGAAAATCGAGCAACTGCACCGCCACAAACAGCACCCACAACGGGATTTTGTTTCGCTCCGTTTTGCCCGCGAACGCCACGCTAAAGTGTCCGACAAACATTTTGGCATTTGCCCAATTCCGCTTCCGCGATTCAAGGCCAATCTGCGGC
>QHOW01000227.1 GCA_003219435.1 Verrucomicrobiota bacterium
CGCCGGTTGTCGGTTCATCGAGAATGAGCAGATCGGGATCATGCATGAGCGAGCAGCACAACCCGAGCTTCTGCTTCATGCCGCCGGAAAGTTTTCCCGCCGGACGACCTGCAAACGGCGCGAGACCCGTGCTCGCCAGCAATTCCTCGATCCGCCAGGCGCGTTCCTTTTGCGATTGCCCAAACAGCCGGCCGAAAAAATCGATGTTCTCGAAAACGGAAAGCGTTGGGTAAAGATTCTTTCCCAGACCCTGCGGCATGTAGGCGATGCGCGGACAAACCGCCGTCCGATGGCTTGATCGCGCCATATCGCCGCCGAGCACTTCCACTGTCTCCTGTTGAATCTTTCGGACCCCAGCGATGAGCGCGAGCAGCGTGGACTTCCCCACTCCGTCCGGGCCTATCAAACCGATTACGCTGCTCGATGGCAATTCCAGGTTTACACCAGTTAACGCCACCGTTTCACCGTAGCGCTGAGTAACACCGGTGACCCGCGCGACGGGTCCGGCTGATTGTTGTCCGAGACTCAACGTATGTCTTCCGGCCTCGGCCGTGGCAAACCTTTGTCCCTCGGCGTTTTCAGCCAGTCCGGCCATTGCGCCGACGTATTGAGCTTGACGTAGCCGACCCCGGGCAAGCCCGTTTTCACGCGATCGGCAAACGGTTTGAGCAGTTCGGGATCAATCCGGACCCTGACACGGAACATCAGCTTCTCGCGCTCGCTCCGTGTCTCGACTTCTTTCGGCGTGAACTGTGCGATCGGGGAGACAAACGAAACCTTCGCCGGAATGGGAAGATCGCGCCTGACATCCAGAATGATCCGCGCATCGGCGCCCACTGCGACCTTGCCCGCTTCGCTCGTCGGCAGAAAAAACGTCATGTAGACGTCCAAAACATCGAGCAATGTGACGACGTTGCCGCCAGCTGGAATGACTTCGCCTGGTTCGACGAGCCGATATTCGACGCGCCCGTTGCGCGGGCTCTTGAGAATTGTATCGGCGATGTCTGCCTTCACCTTGTCGATCTTGGCAGCGGCCGATGCGATGGCCGCGTCCGCGCTCGCGACCTGCGCTTTCGCCGCCTCCAGGACTGCTCTCGCCGTTTGTTCCGACGCCTGATCTTTGTCGAGCTGATTCTGTTCCAGGCTCTTCTTCTGAAACAATTGTTGGCTCCGACTGAGGATTTTCCTCGCGAGATCGAGTTCGTTCTCCCTCTGACCAACAACGGCAACCGATACATTGCGATCCGTCTCCGCTTTTAGTTTGTTCGCCTCGGCCTCGAGCAACTGCGCTTGAAGCACTTCCGAATCCATGCGCGCAAGCAATTGACCTTTCTCCACCATGTCACCTTCCTGCACCATCACTGCCTCGACCCGGCCCTGCTGCTTCGCGGCCACGTCCGCTTCAGTCGCTTCGATGCGGCCATTGCCGAAAGCGATGCCACGCGGAACTGCGGCCGCCTGCTTTTGTTTCCAAACGTACCAGCCGACACCGGCGGCGACTAACAGCACGGCAACCACGAGAAATTTTGTTAATCTCCTCTTTTTCATATTCGGCATTTACGGCTCCCCTCGCCCTTGTCCGTAAAACGCCAGCTTTTGTTTCGGTTAATCGAACGCGAATCGTAAGGCGTCGGCCGTCGCCTTGGCGAGTATTTAGTCTTGTGGCGGGACTTAACCGCGCCGCCCTGTTTCGATCTGCCCATTTTTTCCGGACGCAGAAAATTAAGACTTAAAATTTTTCTCGGTTTATGGCAGAACACCAAATCAATGGATGCGAAGACTTTTTTCCGTGAACTCAGGCGGCGCAATGTTCACAAGGTTGCGGTCGCTTACGCAGTGATCGCATGGCTGCTGATTGAAGCAACGTCGCTTTTGCTTTCCGGCCACGAAGAGCGGGCCTCCGCGATGACGATGCTGATCGTAATCGTGGCGCTCGGTTTTGTTGTGGCGCTGTACATTTCCTGGGCGTTCGAAGCAACACCGGAAGGAATGAAACGGACTGAGAGCGTCCCGCCCGACGCCGTCCTTCCCACTTGGAGTCGGCGGAAGTTTGCCGCCTTCATTATTCTAGTCGCCGCGCTCGCTTCAAGTCTGCTCGCGTTCGACATTGTCCGAAGCCGAACCAAACCAGCTTCGTCGCCCCCAACCGTCGCGCCATAACTCGCCAGGGCTCCCCGCCGTATCTTTGCGCGAATTGGCTGCGCTCCGCGCGTGCGGTCAAATACCTAACGCGGATAAAAACCCGGTATATTCAGTCACAAAAGCGACGAGGTCCGGATGTGATGCTTCAAAGTTTCGCACGAATTGTTTCAGCTCGTGCAAATGGCCCTTGGCCGGTTCCGGTTTCTTCTGGGCGCGAATCGTTTCCTGGGCCGAAGCCTCCACCAGACGGGCGATGCTCTGGGCATCCTCTCGATGAGTCTGCGAAACCTTGGCGATAGCTGGTTTGAGCTTCGACAGCAAGCCCAGCAACTCGGCTTTCTTATCGGCCGGAATATTTCCGGCAGACTCAATAGCTGATTTGGTTTTTTCGATGTGCTCGTCAGTCATTCCTCGCCACCGGCTTACTTTTCGTCCCAAGAGAGGCCCTCGGTGAAAATCTGCACCTGGCTCCCTCCGTTCTCCGGCTTCACGAAAATCGCAAGAGCAGCGTCTCCCCGTTTTCGCTTCAGTATTGAAGAGGCCGGCGTGATCAGATCGCTGCCGTCCTTGGTCCAGCCTTGGGCCTTGAGATTCGCGGCTAATTCGGCACAGACGCTTTTCACATTCGCCTTGCTCTTGAAGAGAAGGTGCTCAACAAGCGCCTGGTACTCGACGTCGGACGCATCTTTCGTGAGGGCCAGGTCCTTGACGTTGAGTTGATTCTTCGCCGGCTCGGGCGCGGCTTTTTCGTTGAGCTCAGTCGTCGGCTTCGTGGTTGCCGGCTTGTCCGTTGCGTCTTCCTCGGGCTTTTCCGAACCTGCGGCCTGAAATTCTTTTGGGATCTCTCCGAGCGGCGCGACAAAGTTGAGGTTGACCTCCCAGGTCTCGCCGAACACTTCAACCTGCCCATCCGTAGTCATTTCTCCCTGCACCTGG